>WLHA01000191.1 GCA_009702955.1 Actinomycetota bacterium | reverse complement strand
CACAACAAGGTTTCTGCACTTCGACGTCCGTGTCTAAAGAACAGTCGAAAATAGATCTCGCCCGGGTGCGAGGCACCCGGGCGAGGATCAAGAATTCGTTGAGAATGAGTGCGTTCTAGGGATTGGGTACCGAGACGGGAGTAGTTCTGATGGCCGTAGTTCCATCACCGAGTTGCCCGAAGTTGTTCCGTCCCCAACATTTGATGCTCTTACTGCTGAGTAGTGCGCACGAATGGAAAGCTCCGGTGCTGATAGTCGTAGCGTTAGCCACAGTAGTGATGTCAGAGACCGTGAGTGGAACATTCGAGTCACCATAAGTTCCGTTACCGAGTTGCCCGTAATTGTTTCGTCCCCAACATTTGACTTCGCCAGTGCTGAGCAATGCACACGAATGGAGCGCACGGATGCTGATACTTGTAGCGGTGGTGATGTTAGAGACCGTGACTGGAGTAGGCGAACTGGAGAGAGTTCCGTTGCCGAGTTGCCCGTAGTCGCCCCGTCCCCAACATCTGATGGTGCTACCTGTGACCCTTGCGCAGGAATCGTAGCCGCCGGTGCTGATGCTGGTAGCAGCAGCACCTGTGCTGGCCGAGATATCAGAGACGAAGACTGGAGTGCTCGAGTCGGTAATGCTCTCATTACCGAGTTGCCCGAAGTTATTCCCTCCCCAACATTTGACTTCGCTAGTGCTGAGCAATGCACACGAGTGGTTGCTGCCGGTGCTGATACTGGTTGCGTTACCGACACGACTGACCAAGACTGCAGTTTTCGAGTCGGTAATGCTCTCATTACCGAGTTGCCCGTAGTTATTTCGTCCCCAACATTTGACTTCGCCAGTGCTGAACAATGCACACGAATGGGAGTAGCCGGTGCTGATGCTGGTAACGGTAGCGCCTGCGATGGCCGAGATATTAGAGACGAAGACTGGAGTGCTCGAGTTGGTAATGCTGTCATTGCCGAGTTGCCCGTAGGCATTGTTTCCCCAACATTTGACTTCGCTAGTGCTGAGCAATGCACACGAATGGGAGTAACCGGCGCTGATACTGGTTGCGTTATCGACACCGCTGACGAAGACTGGAGTGCTCGAGTTGGCATTGGTCCCATTACCGAGTTGCCCGTAGGCGTTTTCTCCCCAACATTTGACTTGGCCACTATTGACTAGAGCGCACGTATCCTCACCCCCGCCGGCGACCGCGGTCCAGGCGAGAGGGTCACCAGTTGTATAGGTACCGGATCTTGCGGACTTGTTATCCGCTGATGTTGTTCCTACGGCTGTAATGCCGATCGCTATTACAACAACGATTGCTAACGCTATAGAGATTTTGCGTCGCCTTGCTTTTGCAGCTCGGGTAGATATTTCGGCGCCTGCCTGATCGTTATCCATTACCGACTCCTATTGGTCTCTGTTCTGGGGTCTCAGGGGCTCTATGTGCCCCCGAGTATGAGTGCTTATGAACGAGGAAATTAAAACATTTCTTTTATTGAAATAAGATTACAATTGCCGGCCCCGGAAAACCCTTTAACTATAAGAGGAATTCACTGAGAGTGTGGTGGAGTGGTCGGCCTTGCCCTCTAAAGCAGTGTGCGGCACCTTAACTACTACCTATTCGAAGCGCTTCGTTTGGTGCCCAGGGTTGCCGACTCTTGAGTCCAGAGTATCTTCGAGCGCACGAAAGCTCTCGGTAGAGGCGCGCTCTTTGGAGAACGAATCAAACTTCGCCTCGATCTCTAATAGCTCTGATGTCGTTCCTTGAACAAGCGGCCCGGTGTACCACTTTCGAGCAGAGAGGATCCAGTAGCCGTATACGAAGAGGAAGAGCAGGAGAAGTGCTACCGGGGTGTAGTTGAAACTCGCAAATGTAATGGGGCTGAATTGCGGCAATAGGCAGATGATGCTTATGAAGACAACCCATACAACTGCAATCCAACCGACAAGTGGTCCCCATTTGCCGAGGTGCCATGGACCTACTTGGAAATCTGCACCTTGACGCAGACGAAGAAATACTGGAATCACATATGAGATGTAGAGACCAATGACGCCGATGGAGACAATTGCGAAGAAGGTCGCCGGGAATCCCCCTGCCTCGCGCAGGGATGGAACTCCCGCGAGGAATGCAGCAAACGCACAGAGCCAGATCGCGTTTGTTGGTGTGCGTCTTTTCGGGTTGACGCGGTGCCAGATGCGATGCCCAGGCACGGCTCCATCGCGCGAGAAGGCAAAGAGCATCCGCGAATTTGCAGTTAGGCAAGCGTTTCCAGCAAAGAACTGTGCGATGCAGGCGATGCCTACCAATACCTTTGCGCCGGTCGTGCCAATCGCGTCTTGAATAACAAATATTGGAGCTGTGATTAAGGAGCCTGCAGCGCCGAGGTAATCAAACCCTGGGCGAATAGCGAAAGCGACAGCAAGGAGCAGGACGTATCCAGCAGCGCCGGAGAGCCATACGGATGTAACCATTCCCTTGGGAGCGGCGGTCGCTGCGTTCTTAGTCTCCTCGCTCATGTGGGCAGATGCATCGAATCCGGTAATCGTGTACTGCGCTAGGAGACAGCCAACGAAGAATACAAATATCCCTGAGCCTCTTCCGCTCCATCCTGTGTTGTTTTGAAAATCAGTCAGTACAAAACTCGCTGACGCGTGATGCTCGGGGAGTATTGCTAGCACTCCAGCAAATACAGCGACGCCGGCTAAGTGCCACCAGACGCTTACGTCATTGATGAGTGAGATCAAATGGACCCCGAGACTATTTAGGATCGCGTGGCTCAGCAGCAAGACGCCATATATAAAGAGAATAGAGAGCGGTGTCGGCTTGAAATTGCTCGTCAGCATAAGGAAGCCGCCGATGAAGTTGGCGAGCCCAAAGTCGACACTCGCAGTTATGGCCACCTGGCCAATCAGGTTGAACCAACCAGTGGTCCAACTCCATACCGGTGCGTTGCGTTTCGCCAACTTGGCCGACCAGTAATAGAGGGCTCCTGTTGTGGGGTAACTCGAGCAGACCTCTCCCAATGCGAGCGCAACACAGAGCGACATAAGTGTCACCAATGGCCAGCCAAAGGTAAGTACCGGTCCGCCTCCCGCGTAGACGGCTAGATAGAAAGTAGTGAGGCAGCCCGCAAGGATTGAGATGATTGAGAAAGAGACCGCCATGTTGGAGAAGCCCTGCATCCTGCGACCAAGCTCTTGGGCGTATCCAAGCTCATGCAGGCGCTCTACATCTGGGTCAGCGATATGTGAGCTAATTTCCTTTTGGGTTTCACTCATGTGACTTCCCTCTGTGTTGGCATTGCAGATTTCTGAGGCTAACTTGCTTAAGGTTGAGGAACAGTGGTCTAAAGAAAAAAGGAGAACAAAATGGCAGTTGAAAATCAAGATTCAAACAATAACGAGGCAATTGGTGATGCAGCGATCGTCGCTGGGGATGCATACAAGGTTGTATTAGAGAACGAATTCGTACGCATTCTTGAACTACGCATGGATCCGGGGGCAAAGACTGAGCCTCATGGTCACCCAAATATGGTTGCAGTAATGATCGACGGTGGGACCTTCCGTTTCGGGGGACCTCACTCTTCGACCACACCAACGGATCTAGAGATCCCGAGCGGCTCTGTGAGCTTTCAGCCTGCTGATCAGCACACAACAGAGAACATTGGTGGTGCCGCGGTACATGGATTCTTAATTGAACTAAAGGGCTAAAGCGACGCTCTAGAAAAGGTAGGCGTCTTATTTCAGAATCTTCTTGCCAATAACCTCGGCGACTTGATTGAACTCTCCCTCGGGGGTTACCTCAAAAATAAAGACGCTCCCGGCCTTTACCTCGCCTGTCTTGCCGAACTCAATCTGCTTTGTGAGCCCCTTCATATTCGCAGTCTTGAGCCAAGTCTGAATCCCTGAGCGCGTTCCTTGCCCATCCTCGATAGCGTCAAGTAACAGGTTCGCGGCGTCGTAGTACTCCGCCGCGAAGTAGCCAGGAGCAATTCCATAGACATCGGAATAAGCCTTTGAAAACGCTATCTGCGCTTTTCCAATAGGGCGAGAGGCGTTGATGCAAGGGCATGTAAATCTCGCCCCAACCGCAGCGCCCCCAGATCCAGTCACGAAGTCGCCCGAGTTAATTCCGTCGCCTCCAATAAATGGTGCAGTGATGCCGGCATCTCGAATCTGACGCACCAGCCTCGCTCCAGGAGCGCTAACT
>WLHA01000190.1 GCA_009702955.1 Actinomycetota bacterium | reverse complement strand
CTGTCGATGCTGATCACGATCCTCTGCATCATCTACTCATGGAACCACTTCCCAGAGCCGCATAACCCGAAGGCGTTCCTAGCCCTTATCCTGATTCTTGAGGTCGGGATGAACGGAACATTCGTTGCACAAGACTTGATCTTGTTCTTCATCTTCTTCGAGGTAGTGCTTCTCCCGATGTTCTTCATGATCGGAGTCTGGGGAGGACCTAACCGCGAGTACGCCTCAATCAAGTTCTTCTTGTTTACTCTCTTCGGCTCCGCATTGATGCTGCTTTCCTTCTTGGCGCTCTACTTCAAGCTCGATACCTTCCAGATTCCTGAGCTCGCTCGCCTCCACGGCGCTGGGATTGCTCACGGAACTCAAGTCTTGATATTCGCCGGTCTGTTCCTTGGTTTTGCGATCAAGGTTCCGATGTTCCCGTTCCACACTTGGCTGCCTGATGCGCATACCGAGGCGCCAACGGTTGGCTCAGTGATCTTGGCTGCGGTGCTTCTAAAGCTTGGAACATTTGGTTTCATTCGAATCGCTCTCCCGATTCTCCCAAGTGGCGCGCAGACATGGGCCCCTTGGATTGGTCTCCTCGCGGTTATCGGAATCATTTACGGTGCTCTCGCATGCCTCGCGCAGACGGATATGAAGCGTGTGATCGCCTTCTCGTCCGTCTCTCATATGGGTTTTGTGATGCTCGGTATCGCAACGCTGACGACATTTGGAATCAACGCAGCGATCTTCGGAATGGTTGCCCACGGATTAATCACTGGGTTGCTCTTCTTTGTAGCCGGATCCGTTCAGCACAACTACCACACACGAGAAATGTCGAGGCTTGGTGGATTGCTTCAGCAGGCACCTCGCATGGGCTGGATACTTGGCTTTGCCGTAATGGCTTCGCTTGGGCTCCCTGGCCTCGCAGGCTTCTGGGGAGAGTTCCCAGCGATCCTCTCGGCCTATAGCCCAGCCGCTGGTCTCTCTGAGGGGCTATTCCGCGGCTTCATGGTGGTTGCCGCTATTGGAACCGTGCTCTCCGCGGGGTATCTCCTCTGGATGTACCAGCGTGTTGCATTTGGGGTTCCCAAGGATGAATTCGCTGAGGCGCACATTCACGATGTCGGGCCTGCTGAGTGGATGGCATGGACCCCGCTCATTCTTCTCACGCTTGCTCTGGGTATCTACCCACAGATCATCTTCGGCGTCACCGACCGCGCAGTAACGCGCATCTTCGGGGGCTGACCGAGTGAAGGTGCATTGGGATCTACACGCGCTAGCTCCGCTCGTTGCTTTAACAGCGACGATCGTTGTCGTGTTGATCGCGGACTTTTTCTTTGAGTACCGCGCGCGCTTCAAGACATATCAACTAGCCGCTTTCGGAACCCTTGCTGCGCTCATCCCAATTATCACTCTTGCAAGGGATGGTGGCACCCGGTCTCTCTTCGGAGGGGCATTTGTGGTCGATACCTACACTCTTGCTTTTCAGGGCTTCTTTCTCATAGTCGCCTATGTGACACTGCTCATCTCCGTCGACCACATAGGGGAGGGCGACTATTACCAAGGCGAGTTCTACGTATTAGTACTCACCTCAACGCTCGGCATGATGATCATGGCTGGGGCGCGCGACCTCATCACGATATTTGTTGCACTTGAGATGATCTCTATCCCAACCTTCGTGCTCGCCGGGTGGAGAAAGCACGACACCCGTTCTAACGAAGCAGCGGTTAAGTACTTCATCATCGGCGTGCTCTCCTCTGCAGTGATGCTCTATGGAATGTCGATGGTCTATGGCCTCAGTGGATCAACCTCTCTCTCTGGCATTGCGGGTTACGCCGGCTCCGCTGGCACCCCAGCCCTCTTCAGCGTTGCGATCTTCCTGACGCTTGTAGGTTTTGCATTCAAAATCAGTGCGGTGCCGTTTCACTTCTGGGCACCGGACACCTACGACGGTGCACCGATTCCAGTTACTGCATTCCTCTCGGTTGCATCTAAGGCAGGAGGGTTCGTTGCTATTTTGAACGTCGTCTTCTTTGGTTTCTATGCAAGCCATACCTCTTGGCAGCCCATCATTTGGGTACTTGCAGCGCTCTCGATGACAGTTGGAAACCTGGTAGCGATTCGCCAGACGAGCATTGTCCGCATGCTCGCGTACTCATCCATCGCTCAAGGTGGGTTCATCCTCGTGCCCTTCGCCGTTGCCGGGCTTGGAAGCTCTAAGCATGCTTCGTTTGAGGCGGTAATCGTCTACATCTTGATCTACGGCGCGATGAACCTCGGAATGTTTGCCTGCGTGATTGCAGCAATGAGGCGCACGCAATCCGATGAGATTTCATCCTTCGGGGGAATGTCTAAATACTCGCCGATCTTGGCGGTAATGACCTCGGCATTCTTATTCTCGCTCGCCGGTATACCGCCTCTTGCGGGCTGGTTCGCAAAGTTTGTGATGTTCCGCTCCGTGCTCGATGCCGGGACTACCCCAGCGGTAATTCTTGGAGTCATCGCAGCGCTTAACTCGGTGATCGCGTTCTTCTATTACGCTGGTGTGGCCCGTGCGATCTGGTTTAGGGAGACCCCCGATGGGATTGATCTGCGTCCACTCAAGACCCCCTTTGCGCTCAATGCCGCAATCGCTATCACGGGGTCGTTTGTTCTCGTAGTGGGTATCTACCCGCAGGTCATCGCGCGCCTCGGTGAACTCGCGGGCGCTGCGCTCTGATCGAGCCTGGATTAGGTTCGGAGCGTTTGGGGCGTTCGGAGCGTTCAGTCGTGGAGTTGCTCCGCGAGATTCTTCTAGAGGCTGAGAGCATCTCCTTCTCGCGTTTTATGGAGGTTGCTCTCTACGACGAGGCTGGCGGATTCTTCGCTCGAGGCAGAGGGCCCAGTGGGCGTTCAGACTTTGTAACCAGCCCTGAGACGGGGTCATTATTTGGACTCATGGTCGGTAAAGCGATTGAGAGTCTGTGGTTAGCCCAAGGCAGCCCCGAGGATTTCGTGGTTATTGAGGCTGGTGCGGGATCGGGGCGACTCTGTCGTGAGGTGCTGCGCAGTGAACGAGGATTCAGCTCTGCGATCAATTACATAACGGTTGAACGGAGCGAGGCGCTTCGCCAGGTGCAGGCAGAGACTCTAGGGAGGTACTCAAACGTATCGATACTCGCCGACCTACCTGATTTGTCTACGAGTGGGGTGATTATCGCGAACGAGTTACTCGACAACCTCGTCTTTGATATTGCAGAGTTCACGAGCGATGGATGGGCTGAGGTGCGGGTTGCGCTGAATGCCGATAGCGCTATTGGAGATTCGTCTCCTGAGTTTCTCGAGGTGCTCGCACCTCTTGACGACTTCCGCTCGTCCTTGATCCCTGATTTTGCTCCCCAAATCGGAGCACGTCTCCCGATTCAGGTCGGCGCATTTGAGTGGATTGCCCGAGCAGCAACCTCTATCAAAGATGGTGCGATGATCCTGATTGACTACGCGGGGAACGCAGAGGATCTGGCGCGCCGAGGGGGCTGGCTGCGGACATACCGAGACCACTCACGGGGAGACGATCCGCTGCTCTACCCCGGCGAGGCCGACATCACCTCGGATGTAGTGCTGGATCCAATTAGGGATGCTTTGATCGATTCAGGATTCAGGATTGAGAGCGAGACGACCCAGGCCGAGTGGCTTAGTGGGCTCGGTATTGAGGATGAGGTAGCTACCGGCGAGGCCGCGTGGTTAGCGGGTGCCGCACGTGGAGACCTCGAGGCATTAATCGGGAGAAGTAGGGCAACGGAGGCGGCAATCCTTACCGACCCGCTTGGCCTTGGAGGATTTACGGTCATCGTCGCCCGGCGTGGGTAGCCAACTAGCTCGCTCAACCAAGAGAGATTGAGAGTGCTAAAAATTAGGAGAGGCCACTTATGGGAGCAATCTCCGTAGGGGTAGCCTCTCGGAGCAAGCGGTTTTAAAGCCTCTCAGAACGGAGCGAAAGAATGTCTGACGCAATCGAGACCCATCAAACCGAGATTCGCCACTTCGCCCCTAGCCCCGAGTTCGCTGCGAGCGCAATCGTTGCAGACTCCTCGCTCCACGATGCTGGCGATGCAGACTTTGAGTCGTTCTGGGCTGGTCAGGCTCGAGATCTACTCCACTGGGATACAGAGTGGAGCAGAGTCCTCGACTGGGATCCACCGAATGCGAAGTGGTTCGTTGATGGCAAACTCAACGTCACCTATAACTGCCTCGACCG
>WLHA01000019.1 GCA_009702955.1 Actinomycetota bacterium | reverse complement strand
GCTACTCAGCTCCCATCGCGACAGAGTAGGTGCACTCCCGTGCAGCCGTTCTCCTCGATCGAGATCGATGTGGGCTCCGGCAAGGATGCTGTTGACCTCGCTGGGATCGCCGATGAGAAACGCAAGTGCTCATGCGGGGAATCCCTTACGGGGCCTAGTGGAGGTGATGGGACTTGAACCCACGACTTCTACGTTGCGAACGTAGCGCTCTACCGGGCTGAGCTACACCCCCCGGTTGCGCAAGGGTAGCGCGCACGATGTACGGCACCCTTGGCTCAGGTCTAACCAGACTTAGCCGGGCTGCGCGAAAGTTCTCCGTGCCTCTTCTGGCGGCTCGACGCGCCTTGTTGGAGCCTCAATAACAGGCAGGTAACGAACCTTCTCGCTTCGCTCACGCTTGGCCTGCTCAAGGTTTACGACCGCCACTACAAATAGGGCGAAGAGCGTCACTACCCCTAAGGCGACCAACCAGATGAGCGTTGAGTCAGTCACAAACGCCAGTGAGAGCGAGGCGAGAGAAGCACCGCCCAGGATTATCAGCACACTCCGTCGACGCTGCTGAGGCGAGGTTGCCCTACGGCGTATAGAGGGTGCCCCACCAAGTGGGCTCCCCGGCATTCCGGCCGCTATCGCTGAGGCATGAGAGTGGTGAGGATTGAGGACGTTGGAGCCAGAGTGCGCTACCCGGCTAACTCCGTGGCGAATTCGATCAACAGATGCGAGGGCCCGACCACCGGTCTCTCCGAGCGAGCCGGAGACCAATGGCCAGAGGAAGAAGACTCCCCAGAGTGCAACGATGATCAGTAGGACAAGAATCGCAGTAGCTCCTAGACGATTTGCGTGACTAGAACGCTAACAAGCGATGAACGTAAGAAAGCGGATACCTAGCGCTCGCTGATTGCGATGCAACTACTACTCATCTGCTTACGCTTTACTTAAACAACATCTTCAACATTTACAACAGTGCCAACATTTATAACACTCGCAACAATTAGAACATTCTCGACACTGTTGACATAGTTACCGCGCAGTAATTATTCGTCGAAGGAATCGATACCTTCATCATGCCCAGCGCGGCGCCACTGCCCAGAGCGACCACCAGTCTTCTCCCATAGTGCAATCTCGGTTATCACCATTGATCGGTCGGTTGATTTACACATGTCGTAGATAGTCAGCGCCGCAATGGAGCACGCAGTAAGCGCCTCCATCTCGACACCGGTGCGGTCGAAGGTATCCACGTGAGCCTCTACCTCAACACTCGACTCCTCGATCCGGAAATGCACAAGCACACTCCCGACAAGTAGCGGGTGACAGAGTGGTATGAGGTTCGCTGTCTGCTTAGACGCCTGGATTCCAGCTACTCGCGCAACTGCAAGCACATCACCTTTCGAGACCGCTCCCGCAGCAATCTTGGAGGCAGTCTCAGGGAGCATCTTCACACTGCAGCGCGCCATTGCCCGTCGAATGGATGGCTCTTTCGCTGAGACATCAACCATGCGCGCTCGGCCTAACGGGTCAAGGTGTGTGAACTCTGGGGGCATGGGGAGGCATTCTAGGAGCGCTAGCAGCAGCGCGCGGGCTGCCTGACCAATACGACAGGCAGGTAATAGCCCCTAGCCGCCGATCTGAGACATAGACCTATCTGGCCTAATGAAATCAACATTCCCGATCCGGTGCCCAGCCCACTTGCCGGCCACAGCGCGCGCAATTACCGCAGCGAGATCATCATCAGATCCGCCGGTTCGCACCACCTCTCGCAGGTCACTCTCATCCAACGCGAAGAGGCAAGTACGCAGGCGACCATCGGCAGTGATTCGAACTCGGTCACAGTCTCCACAGAATGGTTCAGTGACGCTAGCGATTACCCCAACGTCACCACGCCCATCCGCAAAAGCAAAACGCTCTGCCGGCTCGACATGGCCACTAGTTGGAATTGCATCCCCACTTAGCGGGAAGGCCGCATCAATCGTCTCAAGTATTTCGCGCGCAGGAACAACTTGATCGAGCGTCCAGCCCTGGCCTGCATCTAGTGGCATGAACTCAATAAAGCGCAGACCAACACCTCGGTCGCGGGCAAACCCAACTAGATCAAGAATCTCGTGATCGTTTACTCCGCGCATCACAACAGTATTTATCTTTACGGGGGCCAAACCTGCGGCAATCGCTGCATCTATTCCCGCAATAGTGCGGCCAAGATCATCGCGACGTGTAATGCGCTCGAATGTTGCAGCGTCGAGGGTATCTAATGAAATATTGACCCGCTTCAAACCAGCGTTACGAAGTGGCACTGCTAGGTCGACAAGGCGTATTGCATTCGTTGTCATCGCGAGATCAACACCTAGCGGTGCGAGCATCTCAAAGAGAGAGACGACATCAGCACGCAGAGTTGGCTCACCGCCAGTAATGCGAATCGCATCGAAGGCCCAGCGATCAACGCAGACTTTTGCGATACGCGCTATCTCTTCATAAGTAAGAACATCGGCGCGCGGCAGCCATGGGAGGCCCTCTGCCGGCATGCAGTAGGTACAGCGCAGATTGCACCGGTCGGTTATAGAGATGCGCAGATCGCGAACCCGGCGCCCGTGACCATCAACGAGGGTCGATGGGTCAACAGGCGCGCTGGAAGAAGTTTTAGGTTCGCGGGGCTCCACTGAATTCACTCCCCTCAGGGTAGGAGAAGTGATCGGTTAGAAGCATTACTCGGAGCGATCCTCCAGCCTCTACCCCATCCCCATCGGGGAGAATCGCTAGCCCGTTGGCATGCGCCATCGCTGAGAGCACATTGCTCCCCTGCCCACCGGAGCGCTCGGCCGTGAACCCCGCAGCCCCGAGGCTCACTGTTACTCGATCGAAATGAATCTTTCCATCGCTGCGCCTTCCAAAATCAGCTGTTGCGACTGCATCAACAACTGGCCTCTCAAGAACTGTGTGACCTGCCATCGCTCGAAGTGCAGGTCGGGCGAAGAGTTCGAAGGAGATATTCGATGAGACCGGATTACCCGGCAGTCCGTAGATTGGTGTTGAGCCGATTACCCCAAACGCGAGCGGCTTGGCTGGCTTGATTGCAACCTGTGACCAGACAAGCACACCGATTCGTGCGAGTACTGCCTTCACTACGTCGTAATCACCGACCGATACTCCGCCGCTCGTAACAATCGCGTCGTATTTATCTGCTGCATCGAGTAGTGCTTCTTCTAGAGCGCTTTCATCATCACGCGCTATACCAAGATCAATCGCCTCGCATCCAGCATCCGTGACCATTGCAAGAAGCATCGGGCGATTCGAGTCTCGTATCTGGCCCGCAGCCAGTGCTCCTCCGCCCTCGACCAATTCATCGCCAGTTGAGATAACGGCAACGCGCGGTCGTGGATAGACACGCACACTCGATACCGCAAGGCTTGATAAGACTCCGATTGATGCAGGCCCTAAGACATCTCCCTGTGCGAAGACGGCATCCCCTGGGAGTACATCTCCACCGACAGGCCGGATGTGATCATTGAGTTTGACCTCTGCGTGAACCTGCACACGCGTCGCGCAATCTCGCGAGGTGCGCTCTACCGGAATTATCGAGTCAGCACCATCAGGGATCGGGGCGCCGGTCATGATGCGCACCGCTTCACCCTCGCCAACATCAACGCTCGGCGCGTAACCTGCAGGGAGATCGCCCACAACATTTAGGGTTACTGGAGCATCTTGCGTTGCGCCGGCAGTATCAGCGCAGCGAAGCGCGTAACCATCCATTGCAGTATTCGCAAAAGGTGGAACCGCCTCAGCGGCACGTACAGTCTCGGCAAGAACAAGCCCTAGGGCATCACCCGCGGGTACAACGACAGGGGCAAGCGGGGAGACTGATCCAAGTATCTCAGCCTTGACCTCCTCTAAAGAACGCATCCCTAGAGACTACGACCAAGCGCACCTTTTTATATAAGGGCGCCCTAGATGAGACGCCTCTAAATAAGACGCCTCTAAATAAGACCCCTCTAAATAAGACCCCTCTAAATAAGACCCCGGTCCTTGACCAACTGCACAAGAAACTCAGCGACCTCAGGGCCCAGATCGGGGCGGTCTAGCGCGAGCTCCACATTGGCCCTCAGGAAATCGATTTTCTGGCCAATGTCATAGCGCCCAGACTCGAATACACATCCATAAACGGTCTGTGTCTCTAAGAGAAGCGAGATTGCATCGGTAAGTTGAAGCTCCCCGCCGGCACCAGGCTGAATGCGATCTAGGGCATCGAATATCTCGGGGGTAAATACATACCTTCCGATTACCGCAAGATCCGATGGTGCATCCTCGGGCTTGGGCTTCTCAACAATTGAACGAACCTGGACCAGCCCATCATGAACTGGCTCCGGCTCAACACAGCCGTACGAAGAGATGCTCTCGTGTGGCACTTTCTTGAGAGCAAGCGCCGAGCGACCGTAGCGCGCGTGAATGTCGATCATTGAGAGCAACAACTTCGAGTCGTCAACCATGATGTCATCACCGAGGAGAACTGCGAAGGGCTCATTACCAACGTGCTCTCGCGCTACCGATACAGCATGCCCGAGCCCTAGCGGATCGCGCTGACGTATGTAATGGATGTCGGCCATCTCGGAGGTGAGCTGCACCTCGCGTAGGAGGTCTGTCTTGCTCTGCTGCTCTAAGTAATACTCGAGCTCAAAATTGCGGTCGAAGTGATCCTCAATGGCGCGCTTGCCGCGACCTGTCACAACGAGAATGTCCGTAAGCCCCGCGCGAACTGCCTCCTCGATTACATATTGAATCGCAGGCTTATCGACGATTGGCAGCATCTCTTTGGGCTGGCTCTTTGTTGCTGGTAGAAAGCGGGTGCCGAGCCCAGCAGCGGGGATAACCGCCTTAGTAATTGCATGGGAACTCACCAGCACATCCTCCTGGACTTAAAACATCTCGATTAGGGGAATAACGCTACCGCCACTTGGCGAGGTGCTGGACCAGATTGGGCGCGGGCGTTACTAAAAACTTTGGTCACTCTTCTGAATATTTCTTGGTGTTCTTCCTCTTGACATTCTCAGGACTCCGATGGCTTGGTGCTGAGCTCGTTCCCTGCAATGAGTCTTGAGATATTTGCTTTATGGCGCCAAGCTACGAGGATAGCGAGAGCGAGGGTAGCGATCGCCTCCCAACGAGGACGGGTAAGCGCTACAAGTATCGGGAAGCAGATGCAGCCCATTAGGGACCCGATCGAGGCTTTCTTGAAGACTCGAGTAACGACAACGAACGCAAATAGGAAACCAAGAGCGAACCATGGATACAAAACGGAGAGAAATCCAGCCGTTGTGGCTACTCCCTTGCCCCCTTTGCCGAGACGCGTGACGGGGAGAACATGCCCAAGTACGGCCGCTGCCCCAAGGGCCCAGCCACCGGGGCGTCCGCCTACCGCTAGTCCGACGGAGGCAGCAATCACGCCCTTCATGGCATCAGCGAGGAGAACGACTAGCCCAGCACGCCACCCAAGGATGCGGTTGACGTTCGATGCCCCCGGATTCCCTGATCCTTCGGCCGTGACATCTCGACCTGCGGCCTTACCGACTATGACTGCTGTCGGGAATGTGCCAAGGAAATAGGCAGGGATACAGAGGAGCGCAATCATCCAGGGGGTAGTCACCCCCCTATTAAACGCCACGCGCGGCTAGTGGGGTGGTATCCAACCCCCGGTAGTCTGTAGGGGCGCTCATAATTGGGCAGGCTCTAGAGTCGGGATACCGCTGATGCGAGCCCCCACACCTGAGCAAACTAAATACTTACCACCCAAATAGTTACCACCCAATGCCCGCTACTTCGGCGGCCCAATATTTCGATAGACGAGGATCAGATGCCCACCTACGAGTACTCCTGCGCAAAATGCGGCGAGGTTTTTCAGGTGCAGCAGACGTTTAGTGACACGCCGTTGAAGAAGCACAAGGGATGCGGCGGAACACTCAGCAAAGTCTTTGGTGCCGTCGGTATCGTTCTCAAGGGCTCTGGTTTCTACAAGACCGATAATCCTTCATCGCAGCGATCAAGCAACGCTAAGAGCGAGAGTAAATCTGAGTCGAGCTCTGACTCCGGTTCTAAGAGCAGCGACGCCAAATCTGGCGATAAGAAATCAAGTGACTCTAAATCGAGTGAGACAAAATCTGCGCCGGCAAAGTCAGAGAAGGCAGCGGCTCCAAAGGCACCAACAACTAGCAATTAATTAAGACAGCAAGAAACCGAGAGTGATCGGCGCAGAGCATGCGCCCAGGCTTCCCCGCCTCAGGATTCTCCGAGCCCTAATGGGGGCCGCATGCCATCACTCGTTAATCGTTTTTCATCTGTTCTCCGAAACATCTCCATCACCACAACAAAACGAGCATTGCTGCTGCGCGTAGCCGCAGCGTTGCTCGCGCTGATTACAGCCATAGATGTCGCATCAACTATCAATGAACTGCACAGCAGATCCGAAGCCCTTGGGCGCACTTATACGGTTGTAGTCGCGCGACATGACTTGCCGGCAGGGCACAAGATCGTGAGCTCGGATCTGCGCTCAATCCAACTCCACTCGCCTCCCCCTAGGCCCGAGGTTCCTGCGCATGCGATTGGAGAGCAGATCGCTACACCCGTTCTGAAGGGAAATGTGGTGACAACGCGGCACCTCGGGGTAGCCGAGGCTGCGATACCCGAAGGGACTCGCGGGGTGCGCGTCCTAAGCAACGATGCACGCCAACTCCATGCTCGAGATGTCGTTGATGTTTACGTGACTCTCGATCCAGAGAGGTTCAACGGTGGCGAACCGACACGCGAGGTTATAAGCGGGGCAAGGATCATTAGGGTCGATCGCACCTCGGAGGGGACCGCTGCGACCCTGGCCGTGCCACTCGAGCTGGTATCTCGCGTCGCCTTTGCTGCAGCAAGCGGAGTAATCACCCTTGCATCCGTACCGGTCTTAGGGGAGCGCTAGCAGGGCGTAGCATCAGATCCGCGAGCCGCACTCAACTGGAGCCCTTCTGCAATGTCAATTCTGCACGCAATCATCTTGGGTATCGCTCAGGGTCTGACGGAGTTCCTGCCGATCTCATCGAGCGGGCACCTAATTCTCATTCCAGATCTCTTTCGCTGGAATGACTTCGCTGGCAGTGAGTCGCTCAACAAGGCATTCGATGTTGCGCTGCACCTAGGCACACTCGTCGGAGCTTCTTGGTATTTTCGACATGACCTTGCTCGTTACATTGCAGCGGCTGCTCGATCCCTAAGACTCCGGAGCCTTAAAGACCCCGATGCCAGACTTGCATGGCTCCTCCTTGCATCTGCGGTACCTGCAGCGATTGTTGGAGGACTGTTCTCTTCGGTAATTGAGAAGAAACTTGGGCAGCCTGTTGTAATTGGAGCGATGCTCATCGCAGGCGCACTCCTGCTCTGGTGGGCCGACCGTCAATCCGGCAAGCGCAGCATCGAAGAGTTTCAGTTGCGGGACGCTGGAGTTATGGGCCTAGCGCAGGCAATTGCATTACAGCCTGGAGTCTCTCGCTCCGGGATCACGATCACCGCGGGTCTCTGGCTCGGGCTTGACCGCGTTGCGGCGACACGAGTCTCCTTCTTAATGAGCCTGCCCATAATTGCCGGAGCGGGAGTATTCACGGGCCTCAAACTCTTGATGGGCGACGGCATCCCCCCTGGCTCAGGGGGAGCATTTCTTGCAGGGTTTCTCGCGGCAGGGATCAGCGGATGGATTGCAATCGCCGGACTGCTTAAGTACCTGCGCACCCGGACCTTTATGCCATTCGTGATCTACCGATTTATTGCGGGCGCGGGAGTAATCATCATCTTTGCTACCGGAATCCGGTAGCAATCCCGAGTTAGCGATAACCGCTCTAAGAGCCGCTGAGCATCATGTCGCTGATCAATAGCGTCATGCCAGCTCCGCCACCTGGGAGCCAGGTGAGATCTGATCCGATCTGCGCAATATCAAGGAGTATCCGCGGAAGCGTTGATGCAATTGTTGCTTCTCTAACTGGTTCAGCGAATACGCCATCGCGAACCATTAGGCCCTCGGCGCCGACCGAGAAGTCTCCGCTTACGGTGCTCGTTCCGGAGTGGATCCCACTCACGGACTGCACATAGAGGGCACTAGGCACCGAGGCGAAGAGCTCCTCGACACTAAGTGGCCCCGGCCGCAAGTATGCAGCGCGTGCACCGACCCCTGAACCAAGGGCCGAACCCGTTGTAACAGTTTTACCGCGGCGTGCAGTAGTTACGTTGTGTAGGTATGCGTTAAGCACTCCCGCAGTAACAAGATTAACTCTGCGAGTTGGTGCGCCTTCGCTGTCATACGGTGTCGCCCCAAACGCGTCGGGGTTCGTTGGGTCTTCGATGAGGTTAACGATCGGCGAACCAATTGCTTCGCCGAGTCTCCCCGCGAACATCGAGCGCCCCTTCTGAACAGACTCTGCTCCAAGTGCCGAGATAATGAGCGCAAGGATTGTTCTCGCTACGAGCGGATCGAGAATTACCGGGATGCGCTGTGTTGCCGGTTGGGTCGCACCTAGGAGCCGAACTGCACGATTCGCCGCTTGATTCGCTGCATACTCGAAGTCAAGGTCAGAGACGGTTCTACCAACACTGAAGCCGTAGCCGGTCTGAGTATCAGAATCTGGCCCCGCTAGAGCAGATGCTCCGAGTGATGCAGTGGTACGTCTATGGAATGCCTCAATGCCGGTTGACGTAACGAGCGCTGACTCATTGGAACCATCGCCGTAACTGCTCGACTCAACACCTCGGACAAGGGAGTTGGCTGAGAGCACTGCTCGCTCGAGTTCGAGCGCCATAGCTACTTTCTCCTCAGTTGGGATCAATGCCAGGTCGTCTCGCCACAGGTCGAGCTCTGGAACAATCGCATCGCCTAACTCGGCAGGTGTTGCTAACCCGGAGAATTCATCTGGCTCAGCAAAGCGCGCATTGTCTCTTGCATCTTCAAGTGTTGCTGCAACTATCTCCGGATCTAGTGATCCTGCAGAGGCGACACCCTGACGCCCATCAACGACTACTCGAATTGTTACGCCCTCGCTCTCGGCGACTGTTAGTGACTCGACCGATCCACGCAGCACCTCGACATCGGTATCACGACCACGCCCTACGCGTGCCTCAATCTGCTCTGCACCACGAGCCGATCCAGCGATCTCGCGTGCGATAACCAACAAATCACGTTTTGAGGTCATGCTCCAGTACCCCCGACTGTTAGTTCGGAGACGCGCAGCGTGGGCTGGCCAGACGAGACCGGAACCCCTTGACCATCCTTGCCACAGGTTCCTGCCCAAGTATCGAAGTCGTTACCTACAAGGTCGATTGCTCGTAGTGCCTCAGCGCCATTGCCAATCAGCTGAGCATTTCTAAGAGGCGCGGTAAGTACACCGTTCTCAATGAGGTAGGCCTCGGTTACCCCGAATACAAAGTCGCCTGTCGCTGTATTTACTTGTCCACCGCCGAGCGCGACGCAGTAAATGCCGTACGGAGTAGCACTGATGATGTCATCAGGGTCTGTCTCTCCTCGCTCTAGGAAAGTATTGGTCATGCGCACCATCGGGAGATTCATGTAGGTCTCGCGCCGTCCATTACCGCTGCTTTGTCTTCCTTCTTTGCGCGCTCTAAGTAGATCCCACATGTAATCCGTTAAGACCCCATCCTCGATCAAGACGTTGCGCTGAGCAGCTGCACCTTCATCGTCGATCCCATAGGCACCCCATTCGCGAGCGAGACGACCATCATCGACGACAGTAACTAGTGAAGAGGCAACCTGCTCGCCAACTCTTCCCTTGAAGATTGAGGCATCGCGAGCAACTAGATCGGCCTCAAGACCGTGACCACATGCTTCGTGAAAGAGAACACCACCCGCGCCCTTTTTTAGAACAACAGGCCACTTCCCGCTAGGTGCTGGCCGCGCCTCTAGTTTTGATAACGCACGGCGTGCAGCGATCTGCGCTGTCTGCTCCGGCGGAAACTCCTCTAGTAACTCCCAACCAACTGTGCGCCCGGGGGACTCGGTGCCGGTCTGGAGCCCTGTATCTCCAGTCGCTACTGCATTGACCGAGAAGCGAGTCCGTATCTGCTCATCGCCGGCAATTAATCCATCAGAGTTAGCGACCAATATTCGGCGTCGGCTATCCGCATACGATGCGCTTACCTGAGCGATGGCACCACCCTCGGCACGCGCTGCAGCATCGGCTCGCCTAAGCGCCTCTACCTTGATCTCTTTATCAATACTCTCTGGATAGTCACGCACCGCGTGAGTTGGCTCGACCGTCTTGCGACTAAATGCTCCGACGTCGCGTACCCCAGAGCTGCCCTGAGCAGCGCCAGCCGCGGCCTCTGCTGCTGAGCGGAGTCCCTCCTCCGAGAGGTCTGCGGTGTGGGCGAACCCAGTGGTCTCCCCCACGACTACACGTATTCCGACACCTCTCCTTCGCGACGAAGAGACCTCCTCAACGCGACCGTCATCAAGCGATGCGCTACTAGAGGTCTTCTCCTCGACAAAAACCTCTGCGAAGTCACCACCGCGCTTTAGAGCGGTTCCAAGGGTCCGACGGATTACATCCTCGTCCAGCAAGTGCCTATCCTCCATGTAAATCAGGGCCCAATCGGGTATTCCACACTCTGCCACGTCCAAGTGGGGTTGGGAACAAATAGCTACAAAGTGCTTGGCGCGGTGTCATTGCGTATCGTAGGGGCGTGACCCTCCAGCCCGGACTCACCGGAACCGCTACCCTCGTCGTCACTGAGACGGACACCGCACTCTTCGTAGGTAGCGGTGATGTTCCTGTTCTCGCTACTCCAAAGGTAGTGCTGCTCGCTGAGCAAGCAGCAGTCTCTGCATGCGATGGACACCTTCCCGAGGGCAGGACCACTGTGGGCTACCGGGTCCAGCTCGACCACTTAGCCCCCACTGCAATCGGCGGGTCAGTAACTGCCGAGGCAACCCTTAGAACTATCGAGGGGCGACGACTCACCTTCGTGGTCTCAGTAAAAGACCATCGCGGGTTGGTTGCCGCTGGTCGCCTAACAAGAGTCGTCGTTGAGCGAGATCGTTTCTTAACTTTTTAGAG
>WLHA01000189.1 GCA_009702955.1 Actinomycetota bacterium | reverse complement strand
GATTTCCACGGTGGAGTAGTGAGCAATCAGCGCGTAGTCGCTGGCGGGCTCGATACGCAGGTAGGTCAGCCACGTTTCTCTCCAGACGGAACGCGCCTCGCATGGCTAACAGATAGCGAGGGTTGGCTGCGCGTATGCGTAGGCGATATAGATGGCTCTAACGCGGCGTTGTTGAATGAGGAACTCTTTGAGGCCGGTGAGGCACCATGGGGAGCAGGGCAACGCAGTTATGCATGGAGCCCTGACAGCAAGCGCATTGCATGGTGCCGTAACGAGGGTGGGTTTGGCCGGCTTGTCTGCGCAGAGGTTGGCGCCGATATATCTAGAGAACCAGAAGTAGTAGAGCCAGAAGTAATGGATATAGCGAAGGCTTGGCACCATGGAGTCTCATGGGGTCCGCAAGGCATCGCTGCAGTTCGATCAGGGGCGCGCACTCCGCCGCGGGTCGTGTTGTATCCAGCCGTGCTCTATCCACATAGTGCTGAGGCAAGCAGTCGCGGCATTGAATTTAGTGAGCGCATCGAGATCGCAGATGGAGACCCAATCGGGTTTGATAAGGCGACCTTCGCGCAGGGTTGCCTTGTGGAGCCCAAGACTCTGAGTTGGATGAGCGGCGCTCTCGAGATAACGGGCCTGCTCTACCTCCCGCCCGGGGTTGAGAACGCTCCGCTGATCTTCGACCTGCACGGTGGGCCAACAGGTGCGGCTACTGCTCGATGGAGCCCCAGCGTGGCTGCGCTCCTATCCCATGGTTGGGCAGTTATTCGCCCAAATCCTCGGGGCTCCTTCGGGAGCGGGCGTGCTCACCTGCGCGCATTAGATGGCGGTTGGGGTGCGTCGGATCTAGATGATGTGATCGCAGGGATAGAGGCAGTATCTGGCGCGCGAAACGTTGACTCCATGAATCTCAACCCCCCTCGCGTTGCCGTAACCGGTGGGAGCGCGGGAGGAATGCTTGCTCTCCTCGTCGCACTGCTTCGCCCCGACCTTGTAAAGGCCTGCATCAGCGTCTATGGAGTTACAGATCTTCTCTCGCTCGCGGAGACCGATTACAGATTTGAGAAGCACTATGCGCAGAGGCTCGTGGGGGAGTTGCCAGAGGCGCGCGATCTATATGTTGAGCGCTCGCCGATAACACATGCGCATCGCTTGAGCGTCCCAACCCTGATGCTCCACGGAGATGCAGATGAAGTGGTGCCAGTGACACAGATGCGGCAGTTCGTTTCGGCAGCGCGCGCAGGTGGTGCAGTTATCGAGTCGCATGAATACGCAGGCGAGGGTCACGGATGGTCAAGGCCCGAGACCATCCGAGATGATTTCGATCGCAGTGTCGCGTTTCTTGAGATGTGGCTGTAAAAATGGCGCGATCTAAAACTCTCAAATACACAAACAGATTCGCCGCGCCGAAGCGCGCGAAGAATCAAGTCGATCGCGCTGTGCTCCTCGCTCACGGCGCCGGATCCGATCTCGACGCACCTGCACTTATTGCGGTCACCGATGCGCTATCTGCACTCGGTATTCCATCGCTGCGCTTCAACTATCCATACAGGGATGCAGGGAGGCGAGCCCCCGATCGCCCCAATGTGCTCCTCGAAGCAACACGCACCGCGGCGGCCGACCTCTCGCTCCTCACGGGCCTCGCCCCTGAGCGCATCGTCGTAGGGGGAAGATCAATGGGCGGAAGGTACTGCTCGCTCGCTGTTGGGGATGAGCAGGATCCACTCCAGGCACTAGGACTGCTCCTCCTCGGATACCCACTCCACCCTGCCGGCAAGCCAGAGAAGCTGCGTGTCGAGCATCTAAAGCGCATCACTATTCCAACGCTCTTCGTAAGCGGCACCAGGGACGCTCTCGGCGCTCAACCGGAGCTGCGAATGGCTGCTCGACGCGTCAAGGGTCGCGTCTCTTGGCACTGGATCCAGTCTGGCGATCACGGGTTCAAGCCTCTGCGATCTAGCGGGCAAAGTACCGAGGGTGTTCTCGCTGAGATGGCGGCGGCCTCTGCAGCTTGGGTGGCCTCGCTCTGACGGCATAGTCGCGCAGCGGGTAACGTCAGTGCCCGTGAATACTCTCAAGCTTGAAACTCATGGACACATAGCCCGACTCATCATGAACCGCCCAGAGAAGCTCAATGCTTTTAGTGTTGAGATGTGGGACGAGATGCGAGCGCTCGGTGCAGAGTTGGTTGCGAACCCCGGTGACATTCGTGTCTTGATCCTCAGCGGAGAGGGTCGCGCTTTCTCAAGCGGCATAGACACCACAGTCTTCAGCGAGGGTATTGGGCTCACCGCTCCAACAATAGATGAGTCCAAGCACGAAGACCCAACCGTTGACTCAATTCTTCGAACACAGGATGCATACAACTGGCTCGAGGAGGCACCCTTCGCAACTATCGCTGCAGTGCGCGGTTATGCGTTGGGCGCCGGATTACAGGCAGCACTCGCATGTGACATTCGCGTCTTTACTCACGGAGTGAGCGTCGGATTGCTAGAGCTTAAGTACGGCATCATGCCTGACCTCGGTGGAACGCAGCGCCTAACGCGCCTTGTCGGGCCAGGTAAAGCCAAGGAGATGATCTTCACCTCTGCACGCCTTGATGGTGAGGCCGCGTTTGCTCTTGGAATCTGTGAGCAGCTCGTCTCCGATGAAGAGTTGGAGTCAACAGTTGATGCTCTAGCGACGCGAATCGCAGCGCAGCCTCCACTAGCAATTAAGAACTCCAAGCGTGCGGTTGCAGCCGCTGGGCACCTGCCGCTTCGCGAGGGGCTACTCGTTGAGGCAGTTGGGCAGGCCGAGTGCCTTCGCTCCGCTGACATGGGCGAGGCCATCGGCGCATTTATTGAGCAGCGCCCGCCGGTTTTCCGCAACGCCTAAGTAAAAATCACCGGAATCCTCTCTCCTTGATGGTGAGCGTGCGATTCGGTGGCTACCCTCGTTGCTATGTCGCAGGTACGTATTCGCCCAGGTGATCCGCTTAGTGGAACTCTGCGCGTCCCGGGTGCCTCCAAGAACTCTGGGTGTAAGCAGCTCGCTGCGGCCCTCCTTGCTCGCGGTACTACGACCGTAACGAACGCCCCAACGGTTGCAGACCTTGAGGTAATGCTCGATGTGCTCACCGCTATTGGTGTGAAGGTTGAGCGCATCAATGCTGACACCCTGAGTATCGACACGACCGCGCATCTAAACCCAGAGGCACCATACGAACTCGTCTCGTTAATGCGCGCATCAATCAATGTTCTGGGGCCACTCCTTGCGAGATGTGGAGAGGCGCGTGTCGCAATGCCAGGGGGTGACAACATCGGGCAACGCAAGCTCGATATGCACTTCCGCGGACTAGAGGCAATGGGTGCAACGCTTCAGGTGAGCCACGGCTTTATCGAGGCCAGCTGCAAGAAGTTAATCGGCGCGCGAATCACGCTTGATTTCCCGAGCGTTGGTGCGACAGAGAATCTCATCAGCGCAGCAGTAACGGCTGACGGAGTAACAGTAATTGAGAACGCTGCGCGAGAGCCCGAGATTCGTGACCTCGCCGCGTTCCTCAATCAAATGGGTGCGCGCATTGAAGGCGCTGGTACCTCAACGATTGAGATAACAGGTGTCGACGAACTCTCGAGCGTGAACACCGAACTCTGTGGTGACCGTATTGATGCTGGGACCTTCCTCATGGCCTGCGGTGTCGCTGGTGGAGATATAACGCTAGAGGGAATTCGTTTCGACCAACTCGAGATGGTGATTGTGAAACTTCGCCAGATGGGTATGGAGATCACAGTCACCGATAGCGGCCTTCGCGCACAAGCCGATAAGCGCCTGAAGTCAGTTGATGTAGCGACCCTTCCATTCCCAGGGTTTGCCACCGATTTCATGCCGATGACAGTCGCTCTTCTCTCGGTTGCTGATGGAACCTCGATAGTGAGTGAGAACATCTTCGATAGTCGCTTCTCGTTCATTGATGAGTTGAACCGCATGGGCTCAGATATCCGGACCGAGGACCGCCACGCTGTGGTTAGGGGAGTGGAGCGCCTCTCTGGCGCACCGGTGCGGGCATTCGATGTGAGGGCGGGTGCAGCGTTGGCGATCGCTGGGCTACGCGCCGAGGGCGAGACAATCGTCCACGACTGGCACCACGTAGATCGAGGATACGTTGACCTACCAGGGCGCCTCGCCTCCATAGGGGCAGATGTAATTCGCCTCTAGGTTCTTAAACAGGCGGCCCAAAACCCCTTTGAGACAT
>WLHA01000188.1 GCA_009702955.1 Actinomycetota bacterium | reverse complement strand
GGCTGGGTAAAGACCGGAATCGTTGTAGTGGTCGTCGGAGGAATCGTTGTCGATGTGGTCGTTGAGGAGGTGGTATCAGACTTCTCGCCACTCGGGTGAGAATCGGGTTGAGTTGCGAGAGCAAATGCAGTTGCTCCGATGGCTCCAACCGCGATTATCGCAGCGATAACAATGAGGAGACCACGCGAGCGGGGGCCTTTGGAGTTCCGAGCATTGCGACGCTCGCGCCTTGACGGAGCGGGTTCATGCGATGAGCCGGGGATTAGATCGTCGATAAATCTGATTCTGCCACGAGTCAGAACGCGAGTCTTGCCGAGCTCGAAAAAATTCCGCCAGAGCTATTGGCAGAAATTATGGAAGAAGATTTATGGGCTCGTTACTCCGACGCTATGCACCGGAGTAAATCTCTAGCCGACTAGTGGCTGAGACTCTTCTTCGAGGAGCTGGGCCAGTGGGTCTGGCAGGTTGAGAATTGATAGACGCAGGTCAAGCAAGAAGTCCATGACCTCAGTGCCTGAAACGAGGTCGCGAGTGCCGAATCTTGTTAGTCCGGCGTCGATGAGTTCCACCATCTCGGTGTTCACCATGTGCTCCTCTCGGTCTTGCGCTTATAAGGGGGTCTAACTGGGGTGTCTTGTTGTTCTGTCTTCTTGGTCTCTAACGTACTCCGAGAACTATTCATTCCCGACTCGCTGAATCTTATTACTTCGTGGTCACCCTCGGAGCCTTTTTAACTGGTCGAAAGTCTCATTTATCTGGCCTTCTTCTGGCCTTCTTCTGGGCCTATTCAAGCAAGGGGCTAAGCGGACTCTGATTCGTCAAGGATTTGAGCCAGGGTGTTCCATGCAAGGGTGGCGCACTTAATCCGCACAGGGAACTTCACGACCCCTTGCAGCGCCTCGAGGTCGCCGAGTCTTACCCCTGCGATTGCCTCTTCGGTGGCGGCTGTAGCGTCTGCGCCCTCAAGCTTAGATTCGTGGATAGACATCAAAGCTTTGAAAGCTGTAATCAGTTGTCGCGCCTCTGTGATGGATTTACCCTTCACGGCTGCGCTCATCATTGAGGTCGATGCCTGGCTAATAGAGCAGCCCTGACCACCGGTCTTCACATCTGTGACGTTGCCATCGGCATCGACATTTAGGTACAGCACTACCTCGTCACCACAGAGCGGATTGAACCCCTCTGCGCTTAGAGCGGGTGGCGTTGGTAACTCGCCGCGGTTACGCGGTGAGCGATAGTGATCAAGAATTATCTCGCGATAGAGGTCTTCGAGTCCGGGCACGTCTGCAATCCTACGTTCTCAGCGAGCAAAGAATGTTTTTGCTTTGTGGAGGGCCTCCACAAGGGCGTCTATATCCTCAAATGTGTTGTAAATGGCGAATGAGGCTCGGCTCGTGGCCGGCACCCCAAGAACCCGCATTAAGGGCTTGGCGCAGTGGTGGCCAGCCCTTACGCATACCCCGTCCTCGTCCAGAACCTGGGAGATGTCGTGGGCGTGGATCTCGTTAAATAGGAATGAAACGGCGCTCCCACGCCCCTCCGCGGTAGGCGGGCCATAGATCGTGATCTCGTCGCCGAACGCTGAGGTGAGCTGCTCGAGGGCATAAGCGGTAAGCGCCCTCTCGTGCGAAGCGATGTTCTCCATCCCAACGGCACTTAGCCAATCAACCGCTGCGCCGAGGCCGATTGCCTCTGCGATTGCGGGCGTACCTGCCTCAAACTTCCAGGGCACATCATTTGTGGTGAAGCCGTCTTTGCGAACGTCGCGAATCATCTCGCCGCCACCGAGGAAGGGGGGCATCTCCTCGAGGAGTTCACGCCGCGCCCAGAGTGCGCCTATGCCTGTTGGCCCCATCATCTTGTGCCCTGAGAAGGCAACGAAATCTGCACCCCACGCAACGACGTCGACCGGGTCGTGAGGAATTGATTGACATGCGTCGACCAATACCTTTGCGCCTGCACTACGCGCTGCTGCAACGAGTTTCTCAATGTCATTTACTGTGCCAAGCACGTTGGACATTGATGTAACTGCGAGTAGCGATGCGCCGTCGAGGAGCGCATCGAGATCGCTTAGGTCGAGTCGGTAATCAGCCGTGATTGGAATCCATCGGATGACTATGCCGCGCTCGGCGCTGAGCATCTGCCATGGAACGATATTTGCGTGGTGCTCCATCTCGGTTAGGACTACAACATCTCCATCGCGAAGATTTTGATAGCCCCAAGTGCGTGCCACGAGATTGATTGACTCAGTTGCGTTGCGGGTGAAGACGAGTTCGTGAGGATCCTGCGCGCCTATGAACTTTGCGGTGCGTGCGCGTGCCGACTCAAAAGCACTGGTGGCTTCTTCGGCGAGGGTGTATACCCCGCGATGCACATTTGCGTTCTGCGTCGTGTAGTAATTATCCATCGCATCGAGAACCGACTGCGGTTTCTGCGAGGTCGCGGCGCTATCAACATAAACAAGCCTTTTGCCGTTTATTTGGCGCTTAAGGAGAGGAAACTCTGAGCGAATTGCCGCTAGGTCTATTGACACTTCAGGCTGCTTCGTCTCGGAATGAGTCAAAGCCCTCGGCCTCAATACGCAATGCAATCTCAGGTCCGCCGGTGCTGACGATTTTCCCATCGAGGAGAACGTGCACGCGATCTGGGGTGAGGTGCTCGAGTATGCGCTGATAATGCGTGATGATGAGCACGCCAAGCTCGGGGCGAGAATTGCGCACCTCAATGATTCCATTGGCAACGTCGCGCAGAGCATCGATGTCTAGACCTGAGTCGGTCTCATCGAGAATCGCGAGGTCTGGCTCCATGAGTGCCATCTGGAGAATCTCGTTACGCTTGCGCTCGCCACCAGAGAAACCCTCGTTGAGGTAACGCTGTGTAAAACGCTGGTCCATACCGAGTCGCTTGGTCCACTCGATTAGCGCCATGCGTACTTCAAGAACGGATAGGTCGTTGATTCCTTTTCGAACGGCCATCGACTGTCGCAGAAAGTTCAAGACGCTGACGCCTGGAATCTCCTCGGGGTGTTGGAAACCGAGGAAGAGACCGCGCGCTGCGCGCTCATCTGTTGGGAGTTGCGTTATGTCCTCACCCTTGAAGACGATGCGCCCCTTGGTAATCGTGTACGCAGGGTTCGCAAGCAAGGCATTAGCGAGGGTGGACTTCCCGGATCCATTGGGGCCCATGAGGGTATGAATCTCACCGGCGCCGATCGAGAGGCTTACCCCACGCAGAATCTCTGAACCATCGGCCTCAACATGGAGGTCCTCGATCAATAGCACCGGGGCTGTAGTTGCGTCCTCAAGAGGCGTTTTTGCGGATTCTGTGGAGGAGGTCATATGGGCCACAGTAATACCCCTATCCGCGTAGTGTAAATTATGGCTACCAACCGCGTTCGACCCATTCGCTGATGCTGGGGCGCTCTGCCCCCACGGTCGTGTCGAGCCCATGCCCCGGTAGGACAATCGTCTCAGCGGGGAGGGTGAAGATTCTGCCCTCAATGGAGTCGATGATGGTCTCGAAAGAGGCATCAGGGAACGATGTATTGCCTGGCCCGCCCGGAAATAGCGTGTCCCCTGTGAAGAGAAGGCGTGTTCCCTCGAGGAGAAACGAGGTAGATCCAGGGGAATGGCCGGGTGTGTGCATGGCTTTGAGGCGAAGCGCCCCTACTTGGCAGATATCTCCGTCATGGATGATGAAGTCGTAGCCCGAGAGCTCAGCGGCGTCCTCGGCAGCTACCCCCACATCGATCCCGGCATCCCTCACCGCCGTGACTGCCTGAATATGGTCCCAATGCCCGTGAGTTGTGAGCACTCGCCTGACGCCGGTGGCCCTGCAGAGTGGCACTAGGAGATTGTGCTCGTTGGCTGCATCAATGAGGATCGCCTCGCCTGAGCCCTTGTCTCGGATAATGAAGACATTGTTCTCGACGGGCCCGACGACGAAGCGATCAACCCGCACCAAGGTGTCCTCGTAGTGGGCAGGTCCGGTGGGTGTGTAGTCCTTAGGCTCTGGCATGCCGTAAAGGGTAATGGCGATCGGCGAACGGCGCCCGAAGCCGGAGTTGGGAGTCTCCAATTCGCTGCCCCCGCCGCGTTGGTATGGCAATGGCCTAGTCCGGTAGCGTCGCCCCCGTGGACTTCCGTGACACCTCGGCTGAGGCAGCATTTCGTGATGAGGTTCGGACCTGGCTGTCCGAGAACCTTGTCGGCGAGTTCGCAGCGCTCGGTGGGCGCGGAGG
>WLHA01000187.1 GCA_009702955.1 Actinomycetota bacterium | reverse complement strand
GAACTCAAGCACGTAATGATTAAGCACTAAACAAAGAGTAAATACGAGAACAAACATACCCAGCAACACATATACCAACACAGGAGCTGATAGCCGTGGATAACGGCAGCCGCATCAACGCATCCACACTTGCATCCGATGAGTTCGCGAAACTTGTTGCTGCAACACCGAAATCAAAAGCTCTCTACGAACGAGCACTCAAATCGCTTCCGCAGGGAGTCGGGTCCTCTTTCCAAGCAGGCGAGCCGTACCCGATCTACTTGGAGCGCGGCAAGGGAAGCCATGTGTGGGACGTTGACGGGCGGGAGTACCTCGACTTCCACAACGGTTTCGGCGCCATGATCGTCGGGCATGCCCACCCAGTAGTGGCAGAGGCGATTGAACACGCGGCACGTAACGGAACCCACTTCGCGGCCCCAACAAAGGCCACCGTTGAGTTCGCCGAGCTGCTCTGTGAGCGTTTCTCATGCGAGTCGCTGCGCTTTGCTAATTCAGGCACCGAGGCAACTATGGGTGCTATTCGTATTGCGCGCGCGGCAACAGGGCGCGATCACATAGTCAAGATCGAAGGCTCCTATCACGGCCACCATGATCCCGTGATGTTCTCGGTTGTACCGAACGCCGACATGATGGGCGGGCGCGATGCTCCTCACTCCACACCAATGTCGCTCGGTATTCCGCACTCAATTGCTGAGCACACACATGTCGTGCCGTTCAATGACCTAACTGTTCTCTCCAAGCTCCTCGACGACCAGGGGGATCGCATTGCTTGCCTAATCCTTGAGCCGGTGATGATGAACATCGGAATCTGCCAGCCGGCGCCCGGCTATCTGCAGGGCCTCAAGGACCTGCTTCATAAGCACGGTGCGCTTCTAATCTTCGACGAAGTTAAGAGTGGAGCCACCGTCGCTTACGGCGGAGCGGTCGAGCGTTACGGAGTTGTCCCCGACCTTGCATGCTGGGCCAAGGCCATCTGCGGAGGTACTCCAGGGGCAGCCTTCGGAGGGCGTGCAGATGTCATGGACTCCATCACTCGAGGTGCCGCTCAGCAGGGAACCTTCAACGGAAACCCACTAGTAGCCGCGGCGGGAATAGCAACACTCTCCAAGGTAATGACGCGTGAGGCATACACGTACCTCGAGGCACTCGGGTCTCGCCTTGCTAGCGGGTGTGCACAGGCGCTCCAGGAGAACGGGATCCCCGGTCACGCCGTGGACCTCGGAGCGAAGGGCTGCGTCTCCTACAGGCCAGAGCCTCTCACGAATTACCGAGACTTCCTCGAGACAGATACGAGCCTCTACGAAGCCTCATACCCGTGGGCTGTGAATCGAGGGCTATTCATGACCCCAGGGGATGAAGAGCAGTGGACTATCTCTGTGCAGCACACGGAGTCTGACATCGATCGGTACCTAGAACAGTTTGCTGAGTTCTGCTCAACTGTCTCTGGGGGCTAACTACTAGCAGGGTTACCTCGTAGCATCGTAAGAATGACGGATCAGGGGGATTGGATTGCACGCGATGCTTCGGTCGTGTGGCATGGCTTTACCCAAATGGCCGCCTATTCAGATAACTCTCCCGTAATTGTCGAGAGGGCAGAGGGCCGAGAGGTCATCGACGTTGATGGGAATCGTTACCTCGATGCCATCTCCTCGCTTTGGGTAACAACACTTGGGCATCGCGTCCCGGAGCTTGACGCAGCTGCACGTGATCAACTTGACCGTGTAGCGCACAGCACTCTGCTCGGGAACGGCAACAGAGTAGTTATTGAGTTTGCTGAGGCATTAGCGCTTCGCGTACCTGTCGAGGCTCCGCATTTTCTCTTCGCATCGGATGGTGCAGCCGCTATTGAGCAGGCCCTCAAGATCGCTTTTCAATACTGGACAAATAAGGGAGTGACCGGGCGCAACTCCTATCTTGCATTTGGAGGCGCGTACCACGGCGACACGATCGGCAGTTTGAGTATCGGCGCCGGTGGTTTTGGAACAGACATCTTCGACCCGCTGCGTTTCCCAGTAATGCGCGCGCCAGGCTTCGACACTCCTAATGCCATTGACGTTGCCATTGAGATGATCGTGGAGAATTGCGCGAGTCTCGCTGCAGTTGTTATTGAGCCACTCGTCCAGGGTGCCGCTGGGATGGAGATGCTGCCAGCCGAGGAGTTCGCAAAATTAGGTATTGCCTGCCGCGACAACGATGTGCTCCTCATCTGTGATGAAGTGGCAACTGGTTTTGGGCGCACAGGCACACTCTTCGCCTCTGAGCAGTGCGGGCTGAGTCCGGATCTCCTTGTAATCGGTAAGGGAATAACCGGCGGGTACCTCGCTATGGCAGCAACTGTTGCGAATGAGCGCGTCTACTCCGCGTTCCTTGGTGACGACCTAGGTCCGCGCACCTTCTACCACGGACATTCCTACAGCGGAAACGCTCTCGCGGCCGCTGTTGCTCTCAAGCACCTTGAACTCATCTACGAGTGGGATGTACTCGCCAACGTAAACGAGCGATCGGATCAATTACGCGCGCTGCTTGATGCAAAGATTGCAGAGCGCCCCGAGGTGAAGGCAATACGGCTACAGGGTCTTATGTGTGGAGTCGAACTCGCTGCGCCGCGCGAAGGTCTGCGCTGGGGGCGCAAGGTATGCGCCTCAGCTGTCGCTCAAGGAGTACTGCTTCGGCCTCTTGGGGATGTGATTGTGCTGATGCCCATGCTTACAACTACCGCTGATGAAGTTGAGCGCATTGTGAATGTCCTCGATGCCGCAATTACTGAAGGAACACGCACGTGACTTCAAGCGAGTGGTCAGAGTGGGCCGAGACGGAGACTGCCGCGATTCATGAATCAGGGAGGTGGCGTGCGCCGCGAACCTTCGACGCTTCGGGGCCGCACGGAACGCTCACGGACTCGGGAGCATCTGTAATCTCCTTCGCCTCGAATGATTATCTGGGGCTCACCCAACACCCCGGCGTTATCAATGCGGCCCACTCCGCTCTAGATCACTGGGGTGCAGGCTCTGGGTCTGCGCGGTTAATTGTCGGGAGCAGACCGATACACGCAGAGCTAGAGGGAGCATTAGCGCGGTGGCGCGATGCCGAGAGTGCCGTGCTATTCCCGACAGGTTTCGCAGCGAACCTAGGTGTCTTTGGTGCACTCGCCAACAAAGACACCCTCATCTGCTCAGATGAACTTAATCACGCCTCGATAATTGATGGCACCAGACTCTCCCCTGCCGCGGTCTCAATCTTCCCCCATAAAGATTTGAGTGCACTCGGTAAATTTCTCGAAGAGCGCGGAGAGCGTCGAGCGATTGTTGTATCGGACACGGTCTTCTCTATGGATGGAGATATCGCAGACGTAGATGACCTGCGCGCAATTTGTCACGAGCACTCTGCACTACTAATTCTCGATGAGGCACATGCTGTCCTCGGGCCTCACATAAGCACCGAGAGAGACGACGAGATCATTCGCGTCGGGACTCTCTCGAAAGCGGTCGGTGTAGTGGGTGGATTTGTTGCTGGCCCACGCGTCTTTACTGATCTGCTTATAAACCGCGCGCGCTCCTACATATTCACAACTGCGCCTAGCCCCGCTGACACAGCAGCTGCGTTTGCATCAATTGGCATCATCCAATCCACCGAGGGCGACGACCTGCGCAGAGCACTGCGAAGAAACATCGAGATACTTCGCCCCGGTCATCCCTCCCCCATAATCCCCATTATGTGCGGAACGGAATCAAGGGCACTCGAGGCCTCAGCTGAGCTTCTCGAGCGCGGGATGCTCGTACCAGCCATACGCCCACCGACTGTTGCTCCTGGCACCTCGCGCCTGCGCGTTGCTCTCTCCGCTGCCCACACAACCGAGAATGTTGAGTCTCTCCGAGAGGCCCTAATAGAACTAGGCCTCACATGATCAAAGTTGTTGTCAGTGGCACCGCTACAGATATTGGCAAGACATGGGTAGCAACGCGCGTAATAGAACATCTAAGAGCGGCGGATATCGAGGTTGGCGCACGCAAGCCTGCCCAGTCATTCGATCCTGGCACTTCGATTAACGGTTCGGTCAATGCTGTGGTCACCGATGCGCATCTTCTATCTGCAGCTAGCGGCGAACCAGTCGAGCAGGTCTGCGCTGCGCACCGCTGGTATGAAGTTGCAATGGCGCCCCCGATGGCCGCGGCCGTTCTTGGTCGACCCAGTTTTACGATCGCCGATCTTCTCGCAGAGACTGCACCCGGTCCATCAGGTGG
>WLHA01000186.1 GCA_009702955.1 Actinomycetota bacterium | reverse complement strand
GGATGTATTAGGAGTACGCGAGGCACAGTTGGCTCGCTACGGAGAGGTGTGGGTAAACAATGCCGATCACAGCGGAGGGGACCTGCGCCTCACGTTCGAGGGCGGAGGGCGCGAACCAGATCCGGAGAGCGACGTTGCTCTAATCGGTGCCGGTTATGTGGCAGTGACCCCACTCGTCGGCATTTCTCGTGGCTCTCTCACCGGAGCAGCTGAGAGAGTCTCCAAAACTCTTAGCAATTAGCCCAGGGTCTTAGAGGAGGCGTCCGAGAGGAGGGGTCTGGGAGGAAGCGTCTCAGAGCAAGCCTTTCCGAGTAAGGGTTTGCCAAGTTGCTCACGTATGCTCTGCACCTACCACGCGAGGGAATTTCACGCTCTATGCGCCCCTCACTATCAAGACCGTCACTACTAAACCCCGTCACTACTAAACCCCGTCACTACTAAACCCCGTCACTACTAAAACCTAATAACTGGAGAATGCGCATGTCGCTCGAAGTAGGCCAGATTGCACCTGATTTCACCCTCAAAGATCAAGCGGGCAACGACGTAAGCCTCAGCGACTACCGCGGCATGCAGCCAGTAGTAATCGTCTTCTTCCCGTTTACATTTACCGGTGTATGCCAAGGAGAGCTCTGCGAGATTCGTGACGATCCTTCTACCTTTGAGAATGCTGGCGCTGCTGTGATCGCTATCTCCTGCGACACGCGTCATGCTCAAGGTGTCTGGGCAGAGCGCGAGGGTTTTAGCTTCCCTGTTCTCTCAGACTTCTGGCCACATGGGGCAACTGCTCAGGCTTATGGAGTCTTCAATGAGGCAGTCGGCTGTGCGAACCGTGCATCTTTCGTCGTGGACAAAGACGGCAAGATCGCAGCTACCTTCGCTACAACAACACTCTCGACTGCGCGCGCACATGACGAGTACGGCAAAGCACTAGCGAACCTATAGCTCCTGCAGAGCTTTAGATGAGTGGAGCGTGTGCGCGTTCGTAGCGATAGCCAACGCCACGCACTGTAAGAATCCGCTCTGGTGCCGCCGGGTCGTCCTCGATCTTGGATCGGAGTCGCTTAATGTGCACATCAAGAGTCTTGGTATCCCCGTAATAATTAGGGCCCCAAATTCGGTCTATAAGCACATCGCGAGTGAGCACGCGCCCTGCATTTACCAGTAGGAGCTCGAGTAGATCAAACTCCTTAAGAGGTAGTTGGACCTCCTCCCCGCGCACGGATACCTCATGGCGGGCTGCATCGAGCCTCACATCGCCGACCTCTATTTGATCAGCCCGCTCGCCTTGCTCCTCTAGATCCCCTGGGAGACGGCGCAGCGCAGCTCTGACTCGCGCAATCAACTCTCTAAGCCTGAATGGCTTAGTTACGTAGTCGTCTGCGCCAACCTCAAGACCAACCACTGCATCAATCTCAGCGTTGCGCGCTGTAACCATGATGATGGGGACTCTCGAGGTCTTGCGAATCTCGCGGCACACATCTACCCCAGAGATTCTCGGGAGCATTACATCAAGGAGTATCAGCGCCGGGCGAGAGGCAGCGAAACGCTCAAGCGCCTCTACTCCATCAGCGGCCGTATCCACAGCAAAACCCTCGCGCTGGAGAGCTACAGAGAGGGCATCTCTGTATGAGGGTTCATCATCTACAACAAGAATTAGCTGCGGGTCAGCCATTGAGGCCTCCTAGTTTTGTGGACTCTGCTTCAAACATTCGCATTGCGCCGGCGGCCTCGATTGGGATTCGAAATCGAAATTTGGATCCGATCCCCTCTGTCGACTCAACAGCTACCTCGCCACCATGTGCCTGAGCAACGTGACGAACAATCGATAGCCCCAAACCAGTTCCACCGGTAGCACGACTGCGCGCACGATCAACGCGATAGAAGCGCTCGAATATGCGCTCGAGATCTCGTGATGGAATGCCTATGCCCTCGTCACATACAGCAATCTCAACGAGGTTGCTTGTCGTAGACGTAATGATCTCAACTCTGCTGCCGCGCTCTGAGTACTTCATAGCGTTATCTATGAGGTTTGTAATCGCCATAACAACCTGGCGACGATCGCAGCGAGCCGCCAAAGTAGCGGCGATTGGCGAACTAACTAACTCGATACCGAGCGCCTCCGCCCCTGGTCGCGAGCGTTCGACAGATTGATCGACAATGAGCGTTAGAGGCACAAGGTCTCGCTCAGGCATCTCCTGAGACTCAATGATGCTTAGATCAAGTAAGTCGTCAATAATTTTCGCGAGTCGCTCTGCTTCACGAGCAATCCGCTCGGCAAGCTGCAGCGTTACCGCTTCATCGCCTCCAGCGGAGATCGTGTCCGCGAGCAGGCCTAGAGCACCCACCGGTGTCTTCAACTCGTGACTTACATTTGCGACAAAGTCTCTACGCACTTCATCAGTGCGCCTTGCATCGGTCATGTCTCGAATTACAACCATCGCTCCGAGAATCTGACCGGCCTCTACAAGAGGGTGTGCTGTAATGGCAAGCACCTCTCGAGGCGGCCCGTAGAGTTGCAGCTCTCGTGTAGAAGACTCTCCCCGACATGCATCTATAAGCATCTCTTCTAGCGCTGCCGCTGCGATCGCATCAGTATGGCGAGCCTCAAGGAAGCGATCCGCAGTGACACTACGCATCACCTCAACTCCTGCATCGTCAACCACAACCACGGCGTCAGGGAGGAGTCGTATAGCTGCCACTAGGCGCTGTAATCCTCCATCGACCTGAGAAGGAATCTCAGTATGTTCAGCCCGACGAAGTGTCATCCGAACCGCCCAGTGATGTATCCCTCGGTACGCGAGTCGCTCGGCTGCGTGAAGATTTTCTCAGTTCGGTCGAACTCCACTAGCCGCCCTGATCTTGCACCGGCATCGTCAACTTCAGTTGTTAAGAACGCTGTCATGTCCGAGACGCGCGCTGCCTGCTGCATATTGTGGGTGACAATCACGATCGTGTAGTCGCGTTTGAGTTCAACCATCAAATCTTCGATACGTGCAGTAGCGATTGGGTCAAGGGCTGAGCAGGGCTCGTCCATCAAGATCACATCCGGCTTTACCGCGAGCGCACGCGCGATACAGAGGCGCTGCTGCTGACCGCCAGAGAGCGCAAAAGCACTCTTCTTCAGTTTGTCCTTTACCTCATCCCAGAGAGCCGCTCGAGTGAGTGCTTCCTCCACAGTTGCGGCTAGATCGACCTTCATGCGATTAATACGCGGCCCATAAGCAACGTTGTCAAAGATTGATTTAGGGAACGGGTTCGGCTTTTGAAAGACCATTCCAATTCTGCGACGAACCTCTGCGGCATCGACTTTCGAGTCGTATAGGTCTTCACCGTGGTAGCGAATTGTGCCCTCTACTCGAGCGCTCGGTACGAAGTCGTTCATGCGGTTAAAACAACGCAGAAGTGTGGATTTTCCACAGCCCGACGGCCCGATAATCGCTGTGATGTCCCGCTGCATGATCTCCATGCTCACTCCGGCAACCGCTAAGTGATCCCCGTAACTCACGTGCACATCCGAGGCGACAAACACGGCCTCGCGGTGAGCAGCCTCGCTCTCTTTCATTGCGTTCTCCACCCTATGGACGCTAGTGGCATGCACCTCAAGGTCGTGGGTGTCAGGGGAATCAGAGATGGTGCTCATACTTGATGTTTCCTAGCAAATATGGCCGAGACAGCCCGGGCGATGAGTGTGAAGACGAAAACGATCGATAGAAGCGTTAATGCAGCGCCCCATGCGCGTTCCTGCGGCCCAGGGAAGACTTGCTGTGCATTCCTGAATATCTGCACCGAAAGAGCGGTATTAGCTCCATGGAAAATATCTGTATTCACGGCATTTACAGTGAGAATCGTAAATAGCAACGGTGCGGTCTCTCCTGCAGCCCGAGCCACCGCGAGCAGCACGCCACTCACGATCCCGGGAGCAGCAGCTGGCAGGACTACGCGGAATATGGTTCCGGCTCTTCTGCCCCCTAGAGCGTAAGCAGATTGTCTCTGGTCAATCGGGACGAGTCGCAGCATCTCCTCTGTGGATCGGATGATCACGGGGAGCATCAGGCAAGCGAGCGCTAGAGCTCCAGCAAATCCGGAGACACCAAAGGCGAGTACCCAAGTTGTATAGATAAAGAGCCCCATAACGATTGATGGGACACCGGTCATTACTTCAGCAAGGAATCGAATGGCCTTTGTAATTCTGCGTTTCGCTCCATACTCGTTCAAGTAAATGCCTCCGAGTATCCCGAGAGGCACTGCCAT
>WLHA01000185.1 GCA_009702955.1 Actinomycetota bacterium | reverse complement strand
CTTTACGCTTTGCTGGGGCCTTCTTCGCTGCTGCCTTGCGCTTCGCGGGAGCCTTCTTAGCGGCTTTACGCTTTGCTGGGGCCTTCTTCGCTACTGTCTTGCGAGTGGCTTTCTTCTTTGCCGGAGGCATAGTTACCACCTTTCTGTGGGTTATGTATTACCTGATCCATCGAAGCACCCTGCGGGTGCAGGAGTTCGGTGGATTCAGTTCACGGCTGACTTGAAGCCGGCTGCTGCCGAGAACTTCACGCCATTTGATGCCGCGATCTCTATAGTCGCACCTGTCTGCGGGTTGCGTCCTTGACGCGCCGCGCGGTGTGACTTCTGGAAGGAACCGAAACCAGGGAGAGCGACTTTGTCGTCTGCCTTTACGGCTGCTACGACGGCGTTAATAACACCGGCAAGCACTTCCTCGACGTCCTTCTTTGGCATTCCAGTTGCTTCCGCAACCTTGTCAACAAGCTCTGCTTTATTCATTTACTTCCTCCGAGATTTCATTGCCCCCACCGAGGTGAGAACTTATTGTCGATTCGCCTTCAAGCGGCCCGATGCAATCCCGTAAATGGATGCGCCAGACTAAATGCCTGAATAACTCCTCGAACAACTCCGCCGTTGTCCGAAGAACCATTACACACTTACACGCGCGTTTGGGGGATTTCCACTGCAAGGCGCTCTCAGTTGATTTCTATAAGGGCTCTATGCGAACTCCTCGAGAACGATTTTCGCCCCGACTCCCGTGGTCTAATGAGTACCGTGAACCATGATCAAATAGATGCCATGGAGTTCAGCGCACCAATTGCAGACGGCCTATATGACGTCATCATTATCTGGGCCGATGATGTAGGCGATGGAGCTCTATCCATTGACTTAGTCATCACAAGTGGGGATAAAAAGGGCGAATTATTGACGTTACGCGCGCATAACCTCACTCAGCGTGATCCAATTGATCTCGCTGCTCACCCGTGCAGGGTTCGTGTCTTGAACGGAGAACCAGAGATTCTGCTGTAGCAAACCGTCTCGAACTCGTAAACGATGCGATCTCTGCAGCACAAATTTGTGTGAGATTCATAGCGGAACTGAATTCAGAATTTGATACTTAAAAACGCGAAATCGAGTTCAAAAATAATTTATAAAAAATATTGAAAAAATCTCAAAAATGGCGCGGAATGTCATCGTTCGCTGCACTCGAGAGAATGTTGGCATTCACTTTTCGCCGACTATTGAAAGTTACTGATGCAACCCGTGCGAGGATGAAGCGTGCCTAAAAGTCAAAAAGTAAATGGAGCGCAGAGAAAGCCGCTAGTAGTTATTGCAGGCCTCGGTGACGTTGGAGTACTCGTCGCCACGCGTCTCAGCAGATCCTGCGAGGTCGTAGCGATCTCCACCCGGCCGGCATTGGTGAGCGGTCAGGAGCTTGGGAACCGCCTCACTGACCCATCAAGTTGGCGGCGCACATACCTTGTCCCCTACCTACGGTTTCGCCGGCTAGACCGCGTCCGCCAACTACAGGGGCGCATAATCAGCGCCGACCTCGACGGAGACTCAGTAGAGATTGAACTCTCTAACGGCACAAGAATTATCGAGCAATATGACATCTTCATAATTGCCACTGGAGCCTCGAACGGCTTCTGGAGGCATGACCGAATAGAGGACATCGAAACAACCGAGGCGGGTCTGGCCTCAGTATCCGAAGAGCTCAAGGCTGCGAAAACCATTGCAGTGGTAGGTGGCGGAACTACCGGCGTGAGCGTCGCGGACAACCTTGCTCGACGCGGCGGCGCAGAGGTGCACCTATTCCACAGCGGAGAGCAGCCCCTCCCTGGATATCACCCAAAGGCGCGGTCATGGATCACTCGAGTGCTCTCCACCGATGGAGTTGTGCTGCACCCTGGCCACCGAGCGATTACCCCAGATGGTTTCACCGGAGATCGGCTTACGCACGAACCCATCGAGTGGGCCACTGAGCAGGAGCCGTTCAAAGCGGACGTAACACTCTGGGCAGTTGGGGGAATGCGCCCGCATAGTAATTTTCTCCCCGCAGAGGTGCTCGACGACTCAGGCTTCGTGAATGTCGACGAGTACCTGCGCCTTCCCGGTCACGAGAACGTATTTGCGGTAGGCGATGTCGCCGCTAGCGACCCACACCGAAGCTCAGCGCGTAACTGGGGGTTTCGAGTAGTTGTGGCCAATGTGCGCGCAGCGCTTAAAGGGAGAACGAAACTAAAGCGATACAAAGCACCTGAATTCAGGTGGGGATCAATCCTCGGCCTGCAGCCTGAGGGGCTCACTGTTGTGCAGCCTGACGGTCGCCGATTTCGAATCCCGCGCTGGATAGCAGAGCCGCTGCTAATGCGAGTATTCGTAACGCGCTACCTATACGGAGGGCTCCGTAGAGGATCACGTGGCTGATCGTCACTAAGTAATAGTGCCAGCGCGTGAGTGGAGTAACTCTCGCATGTAATCCTGATTTTGAGGATCACTGCGATAGCGAGTTCTCGCGAGAGTTCTGTCTGGTCTTTAATAGTTCTGGTGATAGTTCTGTTACAAAATTGGTAGCCCCGAGCGGATTCGAACCGCCGTTTCCGCCTTGAGAGGGCGGCGTCCTAGGCCTCTAGACGACGGGGCCGTGCATATGGACCAACTTGCGGTCATTTTTCAATAGTTCTAAAGCGTGACTCACGCTCAGAACCTGCTCGGGGGGGAGGACTCGAACCCCCAATAACGGGATCAGAACCCGTTGTGTTACCGATTACACCACCCCCGAAAGGAGGGCACACTCTATCCGAGCGGAGGTCTTCCTCGGCTAGCCGGGTGGTACCAAGCCTTTGGATTTGGCAATTAGCCGCCCGCAAGCGTGAGCGCTGCGCTGACCCGTCGAATCGACTCATCGCGCCCTAATAGGTGGATGGAGTCGAAGAGTGGCAGGCCAGCATGGCGCCCCTCGATCGCCGCGTAGACAGCCGGCAACCCCTTACGTGGCTTGACCCCAAGCGCCTCAAGGGCCGGGCGGAGATCAATCTGCTCGACACTCCACTCGCACGTCTCGAGATGGCTTCGCACTGCTCCAAGAATCTCAACAAGGCCATCAGCGCCAGAGACCCTCTCCCAAGAATCAGGGTTGATAACAAAATCGGCTGCAGGGAGAAAGAGGAAATCCATCTGCTCGGCAAGCTGCACCAAGGTAGTTGCACGCTCCTGGCCAATGCGGACGGCCCCTAAGAGCAACTCGGCATCGAGGCCACTTCCATATCTTTCCTCTGCATATGGGAGCACTCGCTCCACAAGGGTCTCAAGTGAGAGCCTTCGAATCCACTCGCCGTTTACCCACTCGAGTTTCTGGTGATCGAAGTAGGCGGCAGAGTGAGTTACTCGATCGAGATCGAACTCGCGCGCAATCTCATCGGCATCCATTACCTCTTTGCCCTCATCAGGTGCCCAGCCGAGCAGCGCCAAGTAGTTGAGCAGGGCCTCTGGGAGGTAACCACGATCGCGGAAATCCTCTAGAGATACTGCACCGTGACGCTTAGACAACTTTGCGCGATCCTCGCCAACAATGAGTGGCAGGTGCGCATAGATCGGGGCGTCAAGAGCACCCATCGCGCGTCGAAGTGCAAGCACGCGATGCGTTGAGTCGAGAAGATCCTCGCCGCGCACAACATGGGTGATTCCCATATCTAGGTCGTCGACAGCGTTTGCTAGGAAGAAAATAGGGGTGCCGTCGGAGCGCACGATCACAAAATCGGAGATTGTCGACCACTCGACAGATACCGGGCCACGCACAACATCCACGAACTCACTCGTACCTACATCGGGAGTGCGGAATCGCAGTGAACGAGGCCGGCCGGCGTCTCGCAGTGCAACGCGCTCAGTCTCCGAGAGGTTGCGACAATGCCCGTCGTAACCTGGAGGCCTACCCGCTGCTACCGCGGCATCGTTGCGCTCCTTCGACTCCTCCTCAGTGCAGAAACATTCGTATGCAAGGCCCTCGGCGAGCATCCGATCTGCCGCGGCGAGGTATAGGTCGAACCGGGAGCTCTGGAGGAAGGGGCCCTCATCCCATCCAAGCCCTAGCCAAGTAAGTGTCTCTTGAATTCCATCTACCCACTCCTGGCGAGAGCGTGCAACATCGGTGTCCTCGATGCGGAGGATCAGAACTCCGCCGACATTGCGAGCAAATAGCCAGTTAAAGAGCGCAGTGCGAGCCCCGCCAACATGCAGGAAGCCGGTCGGTGCAGGCGAGAAACGAACTCTCACATTTGATTCG
>WLHA01000184.1 GCA_009702955.1 Actinomycetota bacterium | reverse complement strand
GCATATAGACGCTGTGCAAATTCTTGGCTAGCGGCAACGAGTGCTTCGTGCGCCAACTTCACAGCCTCGATGTCTGTTCCGGAGAGTGCATCTTTCAAGGCCTTGAGGGTTGACTCAATCTTCTCGCGCTCGCCCTCTTCTACCTTCTCGCCCTGCTCTGCGAGGAGACGCTCAGTCTGGAATACAAGCGAGTCAGAGTTGTTGCGAGTCTCTGCCTCTTCACGGCGTACACGGTCTTCATCGGCATGTGACTCGGCCTCGCGCATCATGCGGTCGATCTCGTCCTTGCTAAGTGCAGTGCCACCAGTGATGGTCATCGCCTGCTCCTTGCCGGTACCGAGGTCCTTTGCGCTTACATGCACAATTCCGTTTGCATCGATGTCGAAGGTGACCTCGATCTGAGGAATACCGCGCGGTGCTGGTGGGAGGCCAACCAACTGGAAGGTCCCGAGCACTTTGTTGCGGTAGGCCATGTCTGACTCACCTTGAAGCACCTTGATCTCGACGCTTGGCTGATTCTCCTCAGCGGTTGTAAACGTCTCTGAGCGCTTTGTTGGGATGGTTGTGTTGCGCTCGATCAACTTGGTCATGATCTGGCCCTTGGTCTCAATGCCAAGAGAGAGAGGCGTGACATCGAGAAGGAGCACGTCCTTAACATCACCCTTCAGGACTCCAGCCTGCACAGCTGCGCCAACCGCTACAGCCTCATCGGGATTCACTCCCTTATCGCCATCCTTGCCAGAGAGTTCACGCACCAGATCGGTTACAGCGGGCATGCGCGTAGATCCACCAACAAGGATTACTCGATCGATTTTCTCCTTGGTGAGGTTTGCATCGCGAATTGCCTGCTCGAATGGTCCACGGCAAGCCTCTAGAAGATCGCGTGTGATCTCCTGGAACTTGGCACGAGTGAGGCTCAACTCAAGGTGGAGTGGACCATCACTTGTTGCAGTAACAAACGGAAGGTTGATAGAGGTCTCTTGAAGTGTGGAGAGCTCGATCTTTGCCTTCTCTGCAGCCTCCTTTAGACGCTGCGCTGCCATCTTGTCCGCTGCTAGATCTACACCGTGGGCATTCTTGAACTCACCCACCATCCAGTCCATGACTCGCTGGTCCCAGTCGTCTCCACCGAGGTGGGTGTTACCTGCGGTTGACTTAACCTCGAAGACGCCGTCGCCGAGATCGAGTACCGAGACGTCGAAGGTTCCTCCACCGAGGTCGAAGACAAGAATCGTCATGTCGTCGTCTTTGTCGAGGCCGTATGCGAGTGCCGCTGCAGTTGGCTCGTTGATGATGCGCAGAACCTCTAGGCCTGCGATCTCGCCGGCCTCTTTTGTGGCCTGGCGCTGAGCGTCATCGAAGTAAGCAGGGACGGTAATAACTGCCTGCGTCACTGTGTCGCCAAGGTATGCCTCTGCGTCACGCTTTAGCTTCTGGAGGGTACGGGCCGAGATCTCCTGAGAGGAGTAGGCCTTGCCGTCAATGTCGATCTTCCAAGAGGTACCGATCTGGCTCTTCACCGAGCGGATCGTGCGATCAGGGTTAGTAATGGCCTGGCGCTTGGCTACCTCACCTACGAGGACCTCGCCTGTCTTGGAGAAGGCGACTACCGAGGGGGTCGTGCGGGCACCCTCTGAGTTGGGTATTACTACCGGCTCGCCGGCCTCGAGGACTGCGACTACTGAGTTGGTGGTACCTAGGTCGATACCGACTGCCTTGGCCATCTGATTCTTGCCTTTCGTTGGTTTGGGGGTCTTAGTTAGGGCGGGTCTTGAGACTTGTTCTTCTCGATTTCTATGGTTTCTATCACCCTTAGGCTTAGATTCCAAAAACTTGAGTGTTTCGCTATCAACTTATGTGATGGTCATATTATTCCCATCAGAGAAGAAACTTCTAGCGGGGGCAGGTGACGTTTGCCACTTAGGGATCATCTCTGCTCCATTAAGCCAAGCAAGGCCGGCCGTCTGGGCCTAACCTGCAGGTATGTCCAAGCGCACAGCACAGTATTTAGATGCCCTAGCCGACGTACCGCTCTTCTCGGCCCTTAGCCGTAGAGACCTCGGATTGATTGCCCGCAGGGGTGAGGAGATTGACGTTGAGGCCGGCAAACGCCTTGTCGACCAGGGCGAGACGGGCGCAGAGTTCTTCGTCATCATCTCTGGCAAGGCCAAGGTCACCCGCAATGGGAGGCGTATTGCAGGCCTAAAACGTGGGGATGCCTTCGGCGAACTCTCACTCCTTGATCGTGGTCCGCGCAACGCAACAGTCACGGCTGAGACCGACATGGAGCTCCTCGTACTTGGGCAGCGCGAGTTCTCTGCGCTTATTGATGAGGCGCCCGGCTTCTCCCGCAAACTCCTCACTGGTATGGCTCGCCGCCTCCGTGATGCAGACGCGCGAAGCGTTCAGTAATAACTCCACCACTAGCGACCGACTTAAGACGGCTCTCTTCATCGCTTTTAGTCAATAACTAATCGGGAACTAATCGAGCCCCGGCACCCACGAAACCGGTGCATTGATTGGTAGTTTCTCCCACACATCTCGCGACCGAGAATCGTTCGCGAATCCACTCGGAGGTCACATGCGCCGGCCAAAGCCGCATCAGATAGTTCTAGCCATTGGAGTACTTGCCGCAGTCGGCACAGTTGCCTCGGGCATTGCACCACAGATCACTCATTGGCATGATGAGAGCCCCGTTTCGCGCGAAGTGTTCGTAAACATCCCCGCTGCGATTCAGGTTGCCTTCTATATAACCGTCGCTGCGATGCTCTTTGCAACCTCTTGGCTCGTTTCGCTACGAGTGCGTAACTACGAGCGCGGCGCACCAGATGACCGCCGCGTTAAGCGCTCCAACGCTAAGCGCCGCATGCGCGACTTTAGGCGTGGAGTCTGGATGCAGACCCTGCTTCGCGATCCTGCTGCAGGCGTAATGCACTCGATGATCTACTTCGGTTTCCTTGTACTTTTTGCCGCGACGGTTCTGTTAGAGCTTGACCACCAGCTCCCGACCGGAATGAAGTTCCTACATGGCGACGTCTACAAGGGCTACGCGTTTACCTCTGACCTATTCGGCCTTGTGTTCCTTGGTGGAATTCTCTGGGCCTTCGCTCGTAGATACATTCAGCGACCGTACCGAATTCGCATCAAGACAAAGCCTGAGCATCTAGTAATCCTCAGCGTTTTCCTTGTGATCTCGGTAACAGGTTTCCTTGCTGAGGGCTTCCGCATCGCCGCAGAGGGGCGACCGGATTTTGAGAAGTGGTCCTTCGTTGGGTGGGCGCTCTCAGGCCTTGTAAGCACATGGCGTGAAACTGCGCTCATTGACGCACATCGCTGGGCGTGGATCGCGCACGTCATTGCGTTCTTCTCGTTCCTTGTAATCCTCCCCACCACAATGCTTCGCCACATGATTACAAGCCCAATGAACATGTTCTGGAAAGACAAAGACCGCCCCAAGGGTGCGATGAAGCCAATGCCTAATCTCCTTGAGACAGAGCTTGAGTCTTTCGGTGCAGTGACAATCGAAGACTTCACATGGAAACAACTCTTCGACACCGATGCATGCACAGTCTGCGGGCGCTGCACCTCGGTCTGCCCAGCACATGCGACAGGCAAGCCGCTCGACCCACGCGAGATCGTTCTCAAGGTCGGCGAGGTTATGAACGCAACCGCATCGCCACAGACCTCTCCTCCCGTTGGAGTAGTTGACGGGATCTCTGTGCGCGCTAACTCGGTATTCGAGCGCATCACTTCTGAAGAGGTCTGGGCCTGCACAACCTGCAAGGCCTGCGACGAGATCTGCCCTGTCAACATCGAGATCCTCGACAAGATTCTCGACATGCGCCGTTACCTCTCCCTCATGGAGTCTGACTTCCCGGCAACGCTTGGAAACGTCTACCGATCGATGGAGAACTCCTCCAACGTTTACGGGATGAACCAAGGCGACCGCGGCGCTTGGGCCGACGATCTCGAGGGTATTGAGATCATGGAGCCAGGCGTACCTGCAACCACGCAGCACGAGTACCTCATGTGGGTTGGTTGCGCAGGATCATTCGACGATCGAAACAAGAAGACGAGTCGCGCTCTTGCGAAGTTGCTTCAGCGTGCAGATATCGACTTTGCAATTCTTGGCCCAAGCGAACTCTGCACCGGAGACAGCGCACGCCGCTCGGGTAATGAATACATCTTCCAGATGCTCGCGATGCAGAACATCGAGATGCTCGATGGTGCAGGTGTTACGAAGATCATCACCCAGTGCCCGCACT
>WLHA01000183.1 GCA_009702955.1 Actinomycetota bacterium | reverse complement strand
GCCGTGTCGATTTATGTTTCCACCTGTCTCGCTGAGCTCCTCAAGGGAGAGACCCATCTGGCGAGCAATAATCTCGAGGACCTCCTCTCCGTAGCGCTCGGCCTTTACTGGTCCTACTCCCGAGACTGACAGAAGCTGTGTCAGGTTCGACGGCCTGTGAGTAGCGATAGCGGTGAGGGTCTTGTTATCAAAGACTGTGAATGCAGGAATGCTCGCAGCTCTAGATGTAGAGAGCCTCCACGCCTTGAGCTCCTCGAATAGGGGACGGTCTTCAACCGCTAAATCTCCAAGTGCTATCGCAGATAGAGATGCACGAGCTCGAGATGAACCGCGTTGATTTACGCGGCCGCCTGTCTCGCTGAGCTCCTCAAGCGAGATACCCGTAGCAGCAGACTCGATTAAATCGAGTAGTGCGCTGCGGGTTCTATAGGCGACGCGCTCGCCAAAGTTTCGCTTCTCAGCGTGTGTGCAGTGCAGCCATCTGCGTGACCTACTGAGTGCGACGTAGAGCAGGCGGCTCTCCTCCGCGAGAGCAACAGCCTTTCCCTCGGCATGCGATATTGGGACAAAGCCCTTCTCGAGCCCTGTAACCCAGACCGTCTCCCACTCGAGTCCCTTTGCGGCGTGGAACGTGAGAAGGTCGATTGCGTCGCCGCCAGATACTTCATCGTTGCGCAGTGCTGTAGATAAGTAGCCAAGGAATCCGGCGACGCTCCCGGCGCCACCCTCTGCGGCTAGGTACTCATGCCCGAGTGATGCGAGTGCCTCTGCGTGCTCGCGTACTTCTTCGGGCGCATCGGCGGCATCGGCTTGGAGGTCTACGAGGTGATCCGCAAATGAGAGCGAAGGCTGCGCCGCCGCACTGCTGCGAATTCCTGCGATTAGATCCTTGACCTCTGCGCGCTCTAGGAACGCGCCTGCACCGCGCACTCGATACGGGACCTTGGATTTCTTGCAGGCCTCCTCGAAGGCGAGCGACTGTGCGTTTGTTCGGTATAGAACAGCCATTGAGTACCACGGTCGTTCGTAGGAGTGAGCAGTAACTGCTGCGGCAATGACAGCGCGTGCCTCAGCGTGCTCGTCTGCGTAATCGGCAATCGTGGGCGCAGGTCCATCTTGCTTAGGGGTCTCAACGGAGAGGCGTGACCGCGATGCTGGCAGCACAGATCTGCTCGTCGCAACTACCTGTGGAGTCGATCGATAGTTATATCGGAGGCGAACAGTTGTTGAGCCGGGGAACTCGGTCCCAAACTCCTCTAGGTAACGAGGCTCAGCACCTGCAAACCCATAGATGGCCTGATCTGGATCGCCGACAACACAGAGGTCGGGCTGGGCTCCAGACTCGCCGCGCCCAGTTGATGCCTGAATCCCAAGCCATGCTCGAAGTAAGCGGAACTGTGATCGGTTGGTGTCTTGGAACTCGTCGACGAATAGATGCCTAAAACGCCACCGCTGAGCAGCAGCAAACTCGCGATCGGTCTCGATAGCGGTGGCACACGCGAGCAGTAGGTCATCGAAATCAACTAAGAGACGACGATTCTTCTCTTGCTCATATCTCTCGTAGAGCCCTGCGATGCGCTCGGCCTGGCTTACAACGCGCCCGCTCGCGGATACCGCGTCTAGATAACGAGGAGGGGAGACAAGGCGCGCCTTGGCCCACTCAATCTCTGAGGCAACATCGATGACGCGAAGCTGCGAACTGTCGCGCTTGCCGAGCATGGGAGCGAGAATGCGAGCCTTGGAGCCGAGTACCGCTGGCATTGGGGTGCCGCGATCTGCGTGGTACCGGCGGAGCTGGGCGAGGGCCATTGAGTGGAATGTTCCGGCAGCGACGCTCTCTGATACGCCGAGGCGGGATATGCGCTCGCGTAACTCGCCTGCGGCTTTTCGGGTGAAGGTAAGTGCAAGGACTCGACCAGGTGAGATCGCTCCGGTTGCGCTCTGCCATGCGATGCGATGGGTAAGGACCCGAGTCTTTCCAGAGCCGGCACCTGCATGGATAGCGAGGGGGCGCGCATCTGATGTAACTGCTTCTCGTTGGGACGGGTCGAGTCCCTCGAGGAGTGAGTCGGCATCGTGGGGCACGGAGGGCATGGGTCGGAGGATACCGGGGCTATGGGACAGGGGTTTGGTCATGGGTGCTTAGGTGCGTAGGATCCCCAACTGTGGCACGCAGAGGAGCATGGCAAAATTGGGGGCGCAACCAAACCTGCGACCCCATATCGATTGAATCACCGAGGAGCCTTTTAGAGCTATGTGAGTTAGTTGGCTCCGCTGACAGGGCCGGGCAGCGAGTGCGCATAGCGGCAACCGGGCATTCATTCTCGGATATTGCATGCACTGATTCTCGAATGCTTCGTATAGAGGCGCTGGATCGAGTTATCGATGTAGATCGCGACGCGATGACGATAACTGTCGAGGCAGGGATCAGATTGTTCGTCCTCAACGACGAACTCGCCAAGCGCGGACTTGGGTTATCCAATCTTGGTGACATCGATAAGCAGACTCTTGCGGGTGCCCTCTCTACAGGCACCCACGGCACTAGCCACCGACTCGGCCCCATCGCCGCGGCAGTAATTGGATTAGAACTTGTTACGGCAAATGGCGATCTAGTGACGTGCTCGCCAACTGAGGAGCCAGAGCTTTTTGAGTGTGCTCGAATTGGGCTCGGAGTTTTTGGGATCATTACGAAGGTGAGGCTGCAGTGTGAGCCAGCATTCCGACTGCACTCGCTTGAGGAGCCACACGAATTCGAAGAAGCGCTCGAGTCTTGGAACTCAATTACAGCGAATAACGACCATGTCGATTCATACTGGTTCCCTCACTCCGAAGTAGTGACCATCAAAGCTGCGAACCGTACGGACCGGCCGATCTGGGTGAAGTCACGACAGAAGCAATGGCGCGAAGAGGTACTGATAGGTAACTACATATTTGGTGGCCTGGCCGCGTACGGTCGAAAGCGCCCCTCCAAGGTTCCATCAATAGCTCGAATGGTTGCTAGCAACATGGGGCGCGTCGAGAAGGTAGATGTAAGTCATCGCGTATTCTGCTCGCCTCGCCTCATTCGCTTCGTTGAGATGGAGTACGCGCTCCCTATCGAGCAGATGCAGGCAACGCTTCGCCGAATACGAGAGTTGATTGAGTCTGAGAAGCTCCAGGTTGATTTCCCTGTTGAGATTCGCGCTCTCCCGGCAGACGATATTCCGCTCTCAATGGCGCATGGCCGCGAGACGGCATTCCTTGCGGTACACGTATCGAGTGGTACTCCTTTCGAGAAGTATTTCCGCGGTGTAGAGGCGATCATGGATGAGGTAGAGGGGCGCCCTCATTGGGGGAAGATGCACTTTCAAACTGCAGAGAAACTTGCACCCCGGTATGCCGAATGGGGAAAATTCCAGAAGGTGCGAGCGACATGGGACCCCGAGGGTCGCTTCGCAAATGCATATACCGATCGAGTACTTGGACCTACTAAGTAAGAGACGCATCGCCAAACAACTCTCCGCTCGCTAGGGCGGGAATCAAAGGATATTTTCTAATGCCTTACCCACCGCACTTGATTCACGATGACGAGACTGTTGCTCTAGATCTAAATCCACATTGGTGGTACTTCATCGAGCACATCGCAGTTGCTACAGGGCTAGTTGCACTCTTGGCCTTTTTCTTGTGGCTTAACTCCCACAGCGGAATTCTTCACGCCTTCGCTACCGGCATTAAGTGGGTTCTCCCGGTTCTGCTATGTGCTTGGGCAGCATGGGTCGTTATCCGTTTTCTCAAGTGGCGAAATACCTTCTTCGTTGTAACTGATAGGCGAGTTATTTTTCGCAGCGGGTTTATCTCTAAGAAGGGTGTGGAGATTCCGCTCGACCGCATTACGAACATTGACTTCTCCCAGGGCCCGATTGAGCGCGCGATTGGGGCTGGTGACTTAGACATTCAGTCAGCCGGTCGAGATGGTTCATCCCACTTCGAGAATGTCCGTCACCCTGACGCTGTGCAGCAAGAGATATATCTTCAGATGGAGAGCAGAGAGCAGAACCGCTCGCGTAGAGACGCCGGAGATATTGCTAGAGCTATCAACGCAGACGCTTCTCCCGCTGCCCCGAGTGCGCCGCAGGCCGCGGCACCTGACGCCGCGGAGCAACTGCGCAAGCTTGCCGACCTACGAGACGAAGGTGTAATCACTCCCGAGGAGTTCGAGACGAAGAAGGCTGAGATACTCGGGCGCATGTAACTAGCTCACTGCTTGGGGCTCCTCCTATATTTTTGGC
>WLHA01000182.1 GCA_009702955.1 Actinomycetota bacterium | reverse complement strand
CCGCCCCGCCACCGCTTTAGTGCTAGCCGCCGCTCACAGGAGGTAGCACCGCTACCTCGTCCCCAGGCTCGATACGAGTCGCTAGGCCCTGAAAAGGTTCTTCTCCATTTACCCAGATGCGCGAGATTTTTACAACCTCGGCGAAAGTGGGCCCAAATCGACTGCAGGCAGCCTCGATAATCTCGCCAAGGACCCCGACTGGAATCTCAACCTCAGAGGAGCCAGCTGCCTCCCGAGCAGAGGCGAATAGCCTCAGCCGGGCCGTCTCGCTCAGTTGGCGACCTCTACGAGGCCATCCTTTATGACGAGATCGCCATCAGAGGTACGCGTCTCAAAACCAAAGACGCTCGCTCCCTCAACCTCACCTGCGGACCAGAAGGTGCTCACTATCGTCTGCCCTGGCAGGACTGGCTTTGAGAAGCGGACCGCTAGGCGACGGAGTCGAGATGGGTCTCCCGCAGCCACAGACTCAATCGCCGCCCAAGATGTAAATGCCATGGTGCAGAGCCCGTGGACAATGATCCCTGGGAGCCCAACCTTGGTTGCAAAATCAACATCGAGGTGAATCGGCATGCGATCCCCTGAGGCATCTGCGTAGCGAAAGGTTTGGTCTGTATCGATCGTCTGCTCGAATGTCGCAACGGGTTCGGCCGCCATCGTTTCATCACTGAGTCTGTGATCCGGAGCTGTCAGGCCGGCTCCCTCTCCACCGGTAATCCCACGATAGAAAGTCGTTACGTATTGCTCGACAACCAATGAGTCATCGAAAACATCACGAGAGTCAACGCGGACGACCACAGTTGTGCCGTTCGGCTTTACATGCACACCGATCGGTGACGCTATAGAGCGAAGCGTCATATCTGCAGTTACTTGACGGTGGAAGCGCATGTCCTGCTCGCCGTGTACGACTGTCATAAGTGCATCTGCGGGAACTACTCCCATCATCGCGGTGCTCATGACTCCCCACACAGGTACGACTGCGTACACCGGAGGTGCTTGCTCGCCCGAGAGATGCACTCCGATCGGGTCATTGGTTGCTGCTGCATAGGCCTTGATGCTCTCCGCATCAATCTCTGAGTTAACAGCCTCGCTCCACTCGCCTAGCGACTCAAGTCCAAACTGCATCGGTGCCTCCTGTATTTAGAAATCTAAAATCAAAGTAAATGCGTAAATGAGACTGTTAATCGCGCCGCGTTGAGTCGTTATCGATATTCGTACGCGCTGTAGGCATAGCCTCGAGTCGTGCGGGATTGATTGGGGCACCTGTTCGTTCGTCGATGCCGTATGTGCCGCTCTCTATTCGCTCAATAGCGGCCTGTATCTCTGCTAATTCTTTCTCGAGGCTCTCGAGAATTGAGAGTTCCTTCTCCCTCTCGAAGAGTTCGCTACCGGACTCCTCCTGAGGCTCCGCTCGGCCAGACGGGGATCCATCTCCAGCTGCTCCGGCCGCGAGAATCTCATCACGAATCCCGCCGATCAGATCGCCGACCCTCACTGCGTCATCCTCTAAATGTTTGCGTGCTTCCTCATTATCCATGTCGCGCAGGTTAGCGAGCGCGGAGCCGCAGCGCAGGGACGAGGGGGCGCCGAAGAGAAATGTTTAATTTGCGTGCGCTCGCCATCCGTTGGCCTCGATGATGATCAGCTCAGCTTGATCATCGGGGAGCGCGGCTGCAAGATCTTCGAGTGCTCGAGCTGCCTCAATGTGGCGCCCAAACCCACCCAAAACATCCGCGCTCTGGCGAATCTCCTGAGCCGCTAACCCCGGGAGAAGCAAGCGCAGGCGCGCACTCCAGATGGCCTCCGGCATTCTCCTGCGCATCGCACCTTGTTGAATATTGGTGAGCATTCGCAGAATAATTTCGCGCGGACCAACCGGGTTCAGGAATGCTGGATGCCAAGGGGCGTCACTGCCAGCGATCGCATGAAAGTGCTCACGGCAATCGTCTTCATCTAATTGCTTGCCACCGTTAAATGGATCGAAGAAACGCTCGGCCGATCGAGCTTCTCTGACGAGGAAGTGGCCCGGCATTCCGATACCTACCAGAGTGATGCCGACTCTGCGCCCAACCTCCATCATCACAACGGCCAGGGTTATCGGTATGCCTAGACGACGCTCGAGCACGTCATTTAGAAATGAATTTCGAGGGTCGTCGTAGACAGCCGTGTTGCCTACAAATTCGCCGCTCGCGAATAGGTATTGAGCGAGCCCGAGGGCATCGAACCCATCTGCGTGGAGAATCGGGTGTGCTGCTATGCGGTCAAGTGCATCTATCTCGGAGTCGATATCAAGCCCGGGGTAGGCATGGGCGGCGATCGCCATGGCAGCCACATCAAGGCTCATCGAGTCGCCTAGTGCAATCTCTTCGATAAAGCGCAGCGTCGCCGGCGCGGCATCCCAGTCCACAGGGGTAGACCGTACCCTTGCATCTACACTAAAACCATGCTTACCGATCTCCGCGTCGCAGTAATTCAAAGACTTCACGGCGCGAACCAGCGAGTGACGCGTAATCGTGAGGCTTTAGTTGAGATTCTGAGCGATGCCTCTAGGCCCATGACCCTCCCTGAAATTCTGAAGGAGCGCCCAACTCTCGCCCAGAGCAGCGCCTACCGCAATCTTCTCGCTCTCGAGCAAGCAAACGTTGTCAGGCGTGTCGGGGGCGTTGATGAATTTGCTCGATTCGAACTCGCCGAAGACCTAACTGAGCATCACCACCACCTGATCTGTGACCGCTGTGGCGCAGTCGAGGACGTCGACGCCCCGCCAGGCTTAGAGAGTGCAGTCGATAAAGCGGTTGCAGAGATTGAGGTCTCGCACGGATTTCTAGTGCGCCATCACCGTGTTGATTTAGTAGGCATCTGCGCCAAGTGCGCGACGATTAAGTAGAGCCCCTACCGAATGGGGACGGTTGCGGTAGCGCTCTCCTCTGTTATCGGATCAACAAGCACCTTGAGCGTCATCGTCCATTCGCCAGCCACCGGAGGCGTGAACCCCACGGAGGTGTAATGCGCTATACCTGCGCTGCGCATCTCTACATCAATAGGGGCAATATCTGCCGAGGGCAATGAGAACTCCACCGCTACATCTAGAACCTGCGCAGGGCCGCCACCAGGGGCGTTGAGAGTGAGATGCACCTCATTAGCACCGGTGCGCGCGGGGCTCACATTTATATCCGCTCGAAGTTTGCCGACCTCAAGCGTCGCAGACCAAGGCCCACTCTGCGAACTCTGGGCAGGTGCAGTGTTTACAAGTACGGCAGTCACGCTGATGACAAACACAAGTACTGAGACCTCTGCAAAAACACTACGCAGCAAGCGCCTGCGTGCAGTCTCCTCAGGGAGCACATATGAGAGTGCGGAGACTCCAGTCTCGTCAGGGACCAACGAATGTCCTCGACGCTTAGGGGGCTTCTCTCCCGCGGATACCAGCGCTTCACGCTCTTCATCGGCGGCGGCCAGCTCCTCGGCATCGAGTTCCCATCGGCGCTGCACTGCATCTCGCGCAAGGGTTGCGAGGAGTAACGCCACTAGCACCAAGCCGACTTTCAAAGACAGGAGGCGCCCATATGTGGAGCCGAGAATGTCAGATAATCCTCCTAACTCGCGATAGCCGCGAGCAACCCCAGTCAGAGTGACTAGCAGCACTGAGACTGTCGCTACGCGAGACCAAATGGGCATCGACTCGAGGGCCTCCTCGGTCTTGCCCGAGGTGGCGAGAACAACGAGGAGAATAAGCCCGCCCATCCACGCGCTCATAGCGAGAACATGGACTGCATCGGCGAACATCGCTACCCAACTCTGAGACCCAACTGATGCGTGGCCACCAAGACCTGGGGTGATGGCAATACCGATTAGGAGCACAACTGTTAAAGGAGCCCACCAGCCCTTCCGCTCGGGCTTCTTGATCAGCAGCATTGAGGGGAGGAGCGCCAGGACTAGCAAAATTCGAATGGATAGAACAGTCCCTATTCGCGTGGACCAAGTATTTGACCACAGCGACGGGTCAAACATCCCCGATAAATTCGCTCCAGCGGCGTAACTACCTTGGAGCCCGAAGGCAACGACGGTCAGAGATAGAAGTGCGCTCCAAGAAGCCCAGAGGAGGCGGCGAACCCGCTTGTGCTCAAGCGCTTGGCGCCAGACAAAGATTGAGGCGAATAGCCCGCCTATCAGTATCGCCATCGCAAGGTAGACGAGGCCGCGAACAACGGCATACGCGATATCAACACTGCGGTGGGTTGTTCCCCCGGAGAGAAAATCATTCGCAATATTCTTGCCCGCGCCTCCGCT
>WLHA01000181.1 GCA_009702955.1 Actinomycetota bacterium | reverse complement strand
CGAAGAATGTCAGGTCGCTCAAGTAGTTCAGCGGTTGGGCCCTCGAAACGAATCTCGCCCTTCTCCATGAAATACGCGCGCTGGGCGATAGTTAGAGCAACGTTTACCGATTGCTCTACGACGATGATTGTCGTACCTGCTTCTCGAATGCGCTCAACGATCTGTAGCAGTTGCCCGACGACAACCGGCGCTAATCCAAGCGATAGTTCATCAATCATCAGTAGGCGCGGTCGCTCGATGAACGCCATCCCGAGGGTGAGCATCTGCTGTTGTCCTCCGGAGAGGTTTCCTGCTGGCTCCTCGATCCGCTCTCGTAGAATTGGGAAGAGTTCGAGTACTTCCTCCGTAGCAGCTTTCACTCGGTCTTTGTCTCGTCGGTGGAGCCAGCCTGCGAGGTGGAGGTTCTCCTTCACCGTGAGTGTGGGGAATACGCCTTGACCCCCAGGGACCTGGGTGATTCCGAGCCCTGCCACCTCATGGGGCGGCGCGTAGGTCATGTCGCGGCCATCGAAGATGACGGCCCCAGCGCTCGCCTCAACCAGTCCAGAGATGGCCTTTAGCAGTGTTGATTTTCCAGATCCGTTGGTACCTAGGAGCGCAACAATTTCTCCTTCGTCTACCTCAAAATCAACTTTGAATAGAACCTGCACACCGTCGTAGCCAACATCGAGGCCACGCACTAGGAGCATCTTTACAAGGCCCTGGCGGCGTTGGTAAAGCACCTCAGACTGCGCCGCGGCAGAGGTCCATACCTGTGTTACATCTGCCGCCACTTGAGTGCTTGCTGATGCGATGAGCACTGATCCAATTAAGAAAACTGGCACGAGTAAAAGCAGACCTGTGCGGATTCCATACGTGTCGGCAACGCCGCCGATGATTGGGAGCACAATTAATCCGGGAAGAATCCAGAGAGCAGCGACTGCATAACCAAAAGAGCGCACTTTTGGAGGAGTTGCAATTGAGAGAGCGGCAGCCAAACCTGGACCAATCAATGAAACAAGCGCCGCGGTAAGCATGCTGATACCGACTGCTACGTAAACATTGGGCGCCAATGCAAAACCAACCCAGCACAGAGCAAGCCCGGCGTTGACAAGCCCTATGAATTTAAGAATCAATCCAGGGTCGCGCTTCATTAATCGAGTTGCGATTGGGATACCTGCGAAGAGCCCTATTAATTGCACCGGTTCAACAAGCGATGCGACAAGTCCGCGTGCTCGTTCGTCTAGACCAAACGTCTGAGCGTATTGAAGTGAAGAGAGGGTGGCGAGCCCAATAATCGCAACTGCTAAGAAGGGGAGGGAGTAGAAAATTCGGCGCAGGGTCCCGACCTGCCAAACAATGCGCCACGACTCTGCAAAAGAAGGAGGAATGTCCTCCGTGTCTATTGCCTCCTCCGCTGCGCCAGCAGCGCGACGCTCCCATGTTCCGCGAAGCGGCTCGAGTAAACGACGCCCGAGAATTACGAAGACAAGCGTCGGGATCATGAAGATAATGAATGGCGCTCTCCAGCCAAGCCAGTATGCGAGAAGCCCCGCTGCTAGAGGGCCAACAGTTAGGCCAACCACGCTTCCGGCACGATGGAAGGAGAAGACGCGAGGCCTGACGGGAATGTCGTAGTAATCAGAGAGGAGGGAGTTGTGAGTTGGGTCTACAACCGCCTTTCCTAGGCCTGACCCGGCGCGCGCAATCGAGAGCATGATGACTCCAAATGCAAGGCCCGTCATTCCCGTAAAGAACATCCATACAACTGCTCCTGCCACTGCGATCTTCGTGCGAGGAAGTCGATCAGCGTAGAAGGCGATTGGCACCTGAATTAACAATGCAACAAGTGAAGCAAGAGCAACCACTGAAAGAACTGCCTGCAGGTTCAGACCGAATGCAGCGCGAATCTCTGGCAATAGAATTCCGAACGCGGCACGATCAAGCTCGTCAACCGCCAACAATCCGGTAAGGATTACTAGTGGGTAGACAGGCGCTCCGCCGGTGAGGCTGAGGAGGAAGCCATGTATTTTATTGCGTGCCACAGTTGTCTCGGCTGGCATGGGTGCTGCTGTCATGCCGAATCCCCAATGCCTTCGATTGCGCTCGCATCAATCTTGATCGGTACTAACTCTTCAACGCGCCTATCGGCAAGAAGGCTTGGGACAATGATGTTGCGGCGGCGAGCAATCGCTCTAAGTACACCGTCCCTAATATCGGCAAGGGCTGCGCCGAGTCCTCCGGGGAGGATTAAAAGAACGAGAAGTAGACCTGCTCCGGTTGCAAGGAACTGCCACTCGGCGGGCAAGAGCCAGGCTGCACCCCGAACATAGATGGCACCGAGAATGGCGCCCGAGATCGAGCCGAGCCCTCCGATCACAACCATCGAGAACGCCTGGATGCTCTCGGAAGGGGCGAAGTTAGTTACGTCTAGACCGTGCTGCTGGTGAACTAGGAGCACGCCAGCGACCGCTGCGAGAAAACCAGAGACCGCGAATCCAGCGAGTGTTGTGCGTACTGCTGAGACGCCATACGAGCGAACAGCGCGATCATTCTCGCGTATTGCTATGAGGACGCGTCCTGTTCGGCTAGCGCGTAATCCGCGCACCGCGAGTAGGGCCAGAGCGAGCACTCCGATACAGAGGTAGAAGATGCGAGTATCTGTAGAGATGTCGATTGCCCCCCAGAGGAACTGAGGTGTCTCTATGCGGCCTGATGGAAGCCAATTGCCGAGGAACTCTTGATTGAGTATGAATGACCACGTAACCAATGCGAATGCAAGTGTGCTCACTGCAAGTGTCAGGCCGCCGCGCCGGATGGCGGGGTACCCGATGATCACAGCGATAATCGCGCCGGCGATTCCTCCTCCAAGCAGGGCGAGGAGCAGGTCGAGTCCATGAACTGCGGTCATTGCCCCTCCAACAGCGGCGCCGATCCCAGCAAGCGCCATCTGGCCAAGGCTCACCTGCCCTGCCCACCCTGTGAGCACAACTAGCGAGAGTGCGACGATCGCAGAGATCACAATGACCGTCGCAAGATCGAGTCGACTCACGCTCAACCAAGCCGGGAGGCTTAGAACGAAGCCAATGAGGCCAAGGCCAAGAACCCATCTTCCGATGCGAATCTCGGGAAGGTTTACGAGTTCGCGCGGTATCGGGCGCACCTCACGCGCTGCCTGCCAAGTAGATGCCTCGGATCCAGCACGGCCCTTCGCAGCGCGCCCCGTTAGTAACAGGCCTAGTAACACAACGCCGAAGAGCATGAGGTCGTTGTATGCAGGCCTGTTCCCAGGTTGGAACGTCATTGCCTGATCAACAACGCCGAGTGCAATTGCGGCGAGCGCAATAGTCGGAAAGCGCTCGAAGCGACCGATTACAGCGGCGGCGAGTGCCTGCAAGAAGAATGTTGGACCGAGCACTGAGCCGATAGGCAGGCCGACTGCACCCGCTCTAAGAAACATGGCTAGGAACGCAAGCAGCGAGGCAAGTGCCCAAACAATTGTGCTCAGACGTTTTACGGGGATACCGAGCATCGAGGCTCGATCTGCGCGTTCTGCAGCCCCTCGAATCGCTATGCCTGAACTAGAGCGCTGCAGGAATAAAGCGAGGGATATAAACGCAATCGGAACGATGATCATCGTGAGAAGGTCGTTTGCGTTGAAAACAACACCACCGAAATCAATGTGAACGGTGAATGGCGGCTCGAGTCTCGATGCGAGTGCGCTGGTGTTGAAAAGGTTTGGAATGAAGAGAGCTAATCCGGTTAGTACCTGAGCTAATCCAATTGTTGCGACCGTAAGAATTAGGCGGGGCGCTCGAAAGAATCTCCGAATGATCAGGACCTCTACGAGTCCACCTAGAGCGAGGGAGGCAACGACGCCGATTCCAAGGGCGAGCCAGTAGGACCAACCCGCGGAGATGACTAGAAGCACAACGAGAGTCGCTGGAACCTGCCCAAGGTCACCCTGGGCAAAGTTGACGACTCGGCTTGCTCGATAGACGAGAGCGAACCCGAGAGCAATTAGTGCGATGCGGCCACCAACAAGCATTCCGCCGAGGACTACTCCGAGTGGGGAGGGGAAGGGCCAGACGATTACCGCGAAGAAAACAACAACTAGAGCAACTAACCCTAGGGCGCGTTCGGATAGGGCCTTCTCTAACCATTCCCGCCGATTGGCTGTGCTCACCCCGATGACCCCCCTCTCCAGCACCGAGTAATGCTCCGACGGAGACTAGGCGCATCTGGGTAGGGCGCGCTAAAGCCTTCGCCCCCTATTGTGGAGAAATTACCCACAGCGTTTAGGCCAGCGTTT
>WLHA01000180.1 GCA_009702955.1 Actinomycetota bacterium | reverse complement strand
GAATGCGTTTACGCAGACTGCTTCGCTACATCAGATCATGACCAACAACTCAGATAGCGCCAAGAAGATTTGGGGTACTGAGGCCGGTGCACCTACCGGGACAGATGTGGGGCGTTCGGTAACTGAAGCGCAGCAAGCACAGTTCGTGACCGATTACTACCGCGGATGGAGCACAACTTATGGAGCATTTACTGGTCCATTATTCTGGCACCAGCATCGCGACTCTGGCTCAAATGCAGGCTTCTATGACGACAACTTTGGGCTGTTGAGAAGAGACTTCAGTCAGAAGCCCGCATACGCGGCGTACCAAGCAGTCGCCAACGGCGGCTCTACACCGACACCGACAACTACGACGACAACTACGACCACAACGCTGCCTCCTACAACTACGACCACAACGCTGCCTCCTACAACAACCACGACTACACCTGGGCCTACCGGCGGGGAGAGAATTGCCGGGAGCAACCCGATCGGGTGGGTAGAGAGCCTCTCGGTTACCCCTTCAGGGATTCGGGTACAGGGTTGGACGATCGATCCTGATCGTGCAGGCTCAATAGATGTGTTGATCTGGATGGAGGGTTTCCAACTCCTAGGGAGAGTTACTGCAGATGACGCTCGCCTTCCCTTAGCTAAGACCTTCCCTGCATACGGTGCGAACCATGGTTTTGATACAACAGTTGCGATTCCTGACGGAGCGCACAACGTCTGTGCTCTTGCAGTTGGTGTCGGAGACGGAACCAACACGATGCTTTCATGTAGAGACGTCTGGGTCACCTCGTCGCCCTTTGGGTTTGTCGAGACTGCCACAAGTGGGGTCGGGGGACTAAACGTCACCGGCTGGAGCATCGATGGAGACTCAACCGCATCTCCTGCAGTCCACATTTGGATGGACGGAACTACGTTCCTTGGAGCAACAGACTCTGATCAGAGGCGTACAGATTTGGGATCAATCTTCCCTTCATATGGAGACGCTCATGGCTTCGCTGCTGCTTTCACCGCACCGCCAGGCCTCCACAGTTTCTGCATGTATGCATTAAACCCTTCTGGGCGAGGTGTAACTACCCCGCTCGGGTGCCGCAATGTGTTTATAAACACGGCGCCAATCGGGTCACTCGACACAGTCGTACGCGTGCCGGGTGGGGTGCGTGTTGGTGGATGGGCGATTGACCCAGAGAGTGTCGATCCGATTCTCGTTCACATTTATGTTGATTCTGACGGAGTAGCAACGACCGCTGATGCCCGACGCCAGGATGTCGGTAACGTCTTCCCCGCATACGGAAACAACCATGGATTTGATCAGGTAGTTGAGACGCCTTCAGAGGGCGCAACGCGAATATGCGCCTGGGGAATTAACTCCGGTCCAGGGACGCAGACCCTGCTGGGTTGCCGCGTTGTAGACATTGGCCATTCACCAATTGGATCGCTTGACTCGGTTAGGCGTACTTCCTCGGGCGTCAGCGTTGATGGCTGGGCGATTGATCCTGATACTGCGTCGGCGTTAACCATGCATGTCTATGTAGACGGGGTGGCCTCGGTTGAGATTGCCGGGTTAAGTCGCCTCGACCTAGCGCCGATCTTCCCCGCTTACGGGAAGGACCATGGATTCAGTATTGATGTGCCGGCTGATTCGGGTCCGCACGCAATCTGTGTTTATGCGATCAATCAGCGCGAAGGTGCGCACACGCTCTTAGGCTGTCGAGGAATTTAGGATTCAGTCTGAAGCCTGACGTAGTTTAAGGGAGCGCAAGATCGCAGCATCAACACCGGCGAAGCAGCCCCGAGCATCTCGAACCTTGCTTAACGGCGCAAGCTCATCAATTGCAGGCAGATATGGCGTGGCTGTTCTGGGGTGGCTTGGAACAGTCCTCATTGTCCAGCACCTGACCGAGCGCGCATGGGGGCAGCTCTCTTTTGTCTTAGGACTCCTTGGGATAGTGGGTCTGATATCTGACTTCCGCTTAGGGCGAGTTGTGCTCGCGGAGGTGATAGACGCAGATGAGAATGTCGGCGAGATAGTCGGTGCTTATATCGGGCTCCGCACGACTATCGGGCTCTTCGCGTATGCAGTTGCTATGGCATGGGTAACCATTGGTTCTTACCCCTCCAATGTGGTTGTAGTGACCGCTGTCGCTGGCCTTAATCTCGTGATCCTCTCCGCTGGATGGGGGATCGGACTTCTATTTACTGCTCGCCTCTGGATGAGAAGCGTTGCGATTGCGCTATTTGCTGGGCAGGTTGTGCAGCTCGCGCTAACTGTTGCGATTGTCTTTGGCGGGGTATCGTCGCCGATTGCTTTTGCGTCCGCAACCGTACTTAATAGCATTGTATTTGTAGTGCTATTGCTCTTCGCTAGCCGAAATGTTGCAACCCTAAGCGTGAGGGTAGATCTTCACCGCTGGGGCCTATGGCTTAGTGAGGCCGCACCGCTTGCACTCGGTTCTGCGCTCGACACTATTTACTTCCGCATCGATATCGTGATGCTCTCGATCCTCGGCACCTTTCGCGCAGTCGGGTCCTACAGCGTCGCCTACAAGTTCTCAGATCTCCTAGGAGCTGTACCAGGGTCAGTAATCGCTCCAGCAGCGGCATTATTAATTGGGCATTGGGCCAAGGAGAATCACGGTGCGTTCCACAAGACTGTTCGGCAGGCATATCTGCTCTTGATCGTCGCTGCGGTAGGTGCAGGGGTTGGTTTCTTCTTGGTGGCAGACCACTTGGTGCCGCTCCTCTACACCTCTCGATACTCATCATCTGCATACGCAGCCCGCCTGCTTGTCATTGGGCAGACGGTGCATTTCTTCACGGCCCTCTGGTTGATCATCCTTATTGCTGTAGGAAAGAGGCTTCTCTATCCTCTAGTGATGCTGATCGGTGTTGCTATAAATGTGGGCCTAAATCTCATTCTGATTCCGCGTTACTCATTCAACGGAGCCGGTTGGGCAACGATCGTGACTGAGATAGTCGTATGCAGTGCATTGGGTATCGGTGCATTGCGCGTGAATGGGGTAAGGCCGCTCCCATTAATGGCTACAGCTAAGACGCTGTTTGCAGCGCTCGTGATGGTTGGGATCTGGCTCGCTACCGAGAGGTTTATGCCTTGGTGGGTAGCGGTATCGATCGCCTCACTTGGGTTCTTCTTAGTGCTTCATTTCTTGCAGATCGATGGGCCCGGTGGCCTCAGAGCGTTGGCGCGTGAGGCCCACATGGCAGATCAACAGACTGAGATTGATCCATCACAGTTAGACCCAGGCCGCAGTTAGAGACTGCTGTCAGTGAGAGCGACCACTATCAACTAACGCTATTTACAAGTTTCAGCGCAACTCTCGTAGTTTGATCTATGCCTCGTAGTAAGCAGATCGGTTAACAACCTCGGTGCGGTTCACTACTACCCCAACAACGTTTGCACCGGCTCTCTGAAGCTCCTCTAATGCCTGACGGACTTGCTGCTGCTTGCTGTTCTTAAGGTCAAGCACGAAAATCGTGGCGTCACACTGAGACGCGACTGCTAGCGCATCGGAGAAGAGCCCTGAAGGTGGAGTGTCTACAACAACAAGGCGCACGGCGCGAAGTGTGTCGAGCACTACGCGAAATGCGCGCGCACCGAGAATGGCAGAGGGGTCCTCTACAGGGGGTCCGCTAGATAGGACCCTGAGGAACGGGCTCTCAGCTACCTTGCGCAGCGCCTCTGAGAGGTCGCTACCGAGCAATACTGAGGTGAGTCCAGGGGTTCGTGGCACGCTAAGGCGTTCGTGGATTGTGGGGCGGCGAAGGTCGGCATCGATAAGCACGACTTTGTCGTCAAGTGCAGATGCTGACTGCGCAAGGTTGATAGAGACAAAAGACTTGCCTGCATCTTGAGTGTTGCTCACTACCGCTACGGTGCGCGGCCTGCCTGCGGCCTCTAAGACCATGAGGTTGGTGCGAAGGACCCTGAATGCCTCAACGGTCTCAAAGCCTTCACCCTTAGGTATGCGCCCAAGTACTGGGAGGCCCGTTATTCGTGCAACATCAGCGTCGTCGTCGCCGGTGCGACCAATGCGATCGCCAATTGCTCTGCTAGCGACAATTAGTTCTCCTACGAGGATGCACGTAAGTAGAAACGCAACTACGGCTGAGCGCGTCGGGTGTGGAGAGATTGGCGTTGAGTGAGCATGGGCGCCCGCTGCAACATTGACGCGGTTTGCCGGCTGGGCTCGACGCTCCGCCTCTACTTGATTGAGAGCATCGATATTCGCTTGGATACTTGCTGCCTGAGGGTCGAGCGCTGGAAGGTCGCTCAGTTGCTTCTGCAGGACCACGCGCTGTGCCTGAAT
>WLHA01000018.1 GCA_009702955.1 Actinomycetota bacterium | reverse complement strand
GAGGAGTCCAAGGCACAGGCTGCCGCGGCTCCAGCAGAGGCTGCAGTAGAGGAAGTTGACCCAGCGGTTGAGACCGTGACGGGATCAGGCACGGAGGCCGGCTAAGCGTGGGTGAATACACAGCTAAAGACGTAGCTGCGCTCCGCAAGGAGACCGGCGCCGGAATGATGGACTGCAAGAAGGCGCTTGAGGAGACCTCTGGCGGCCTTGAAGAAGCAAAAGACTGGCTACGTAAGAAGGGGCTCGCAGGAGCCACAAAGCGCGCTGGCCGCTCTGCTGATCAGGGGGCAATCGATGTCTCTGTTAATGGCGGAGTAGCGGCGCTAGTTGAGCTGACTGCGGAGACCGATTTCGTTGCTAAGAGCGAAGACTTCCGCGGACTTGTAGCGCGCTTAGTCGCCCAGGTCTCAGCTAACGGAGACGCCGGCCTAGCCGAGCAGCCTTTTGAGGGCACGACTGTTGGAGAGTACGTAACTCAAGCAGCATCTCGCCTTGGAGAGAATGTAGGCATTGGTCGCGTTGTTCGCTATGAGACAACTGACGGACTCGTCGATTCTTACAAGCACATTCAGAACGACCGTGGAGTCATCGGAGTGCTCGTTGAGCTCTCCGGGGTCGACGCGTCTAGCGCTGCTGCTCTAGAGGTCGCGCACGACATTGTGCTTCACATTGCTAGCGCAGCACCGCGTTACACGACGCGTTCTGAGGTGCCTGCAGATGCTATTGAGCGTGAGCGTGCAGTGCTTACCGAGCTAACTCGCAACGAGGGCAAGCCAGAGGCCTCTATCGAGAAGATCGTTGAGGCTCGCCTTAACTCCTTCTACAAGGACTACGTCCTTGAGGAGCAGGGATTCGTAAAGGACCCCAAGGTCACGGTTGGCTCTCTCGTATCCGGGCTCGGCGGCGCTGCTGCTATCAAACGCTTTGCTCGGGTGAAGATCGGCGAGGAATAGTCATCGTCGCAACCAACACCCGAGATCTTGCCGACTCTGGAGCATTCCAGAGAGTGGTGCTCAAGCTCTCCGGTGAGGCGTTTGCAGACCCGGAGACTGGGTTTGGAATCGATGCGTCGATCGTGGCTCGCGTAGCCGAGGAGACCGCAGCGGCTGCAGAAGAGTTCGAGGCTGAGATTGCTGTAGTCGTTGGTGGAGGAAACATCTTCCGCGGAATGGCCGGAGCGACTCGTGGAATGGATCGCGCTCGCGCCGATTACATGGGGATGCTCGCAACCGTAATAAACGCATTAGCGCTTCACGATGCGTTCGAGGCCGTTGGCCAACAATCTCGCGTACAGACAGCGATCACAATGGCTCAGGTGGCTGAGCCCTACATTCCACGTCGAGCGATTCGTCATCTCGAGAAGGGCCGTATCGTCGTATTCGCGGCGGGTACCGGAAACCCCTACTTCACCACCGATACAACTGCAGCATTACGCGCGGCGGAGATTGGTGCAGGGGCGATTCTTAAAGGCACTCACTCGGGTGTTGACGGTATTTACTCAGCAGACCCAAGGCTCGATGCTGACGCAGTCAAGCTCACCTCGATCTCGCATCTAGATGTGTTGAACCGAGGTCTGAAGGTAATGGACTCAACCGCAATTACATTCTGTATGGATAACCAACTTCCGATCATCGTCTTCGATGTATCGGCCCCTGGGAATATTCGGCGGGTATTCCAGGGTGAGCCAATCGGCACACTGGTGCACGCAAAGGAGAGCTGAGATGCCAAGCGTTCCAGAGATAGTTAAAGAGTGCGAAGAGAACATGAGGAAGGCTGTAGTCCACCTTCAGGAAGAGTTCGCAACTGTGCGCACAGGGCGCGCCTCCTCAGCAATGGTTGAGAAGATTCGCGTTGAGTACTACGGATCTGAGGTTCCACTTCAGCAGTTGGCGAGTTTCTCTGTGCCTGAGCCGCGAGTCTTGGTCGTTGCACCTTTCGACAAGACTGCGCTAAAAGACATCGAGAAGGCTCTCCAGTCGAGCGATCTCGGAATCACTCCTTCCAACGACGGTTCAATTATTCGTCTTACCTTTCCTCAGTTGACCGCGGAACGGCGCAAAGAGCTGGTCAAGATGGTCAAGCATCGGGGCGAGGATGGCAAGGTCGCGGTTCGCAATGTGCGTCGCGCCGCCAAGCAGTCTTTCGAGGCCCTAGAGAAGGATGGAGGGATCTCACGTGACGAGTTGGAGCGCGTTGAGAAGGATCTCCAGAAGACGACTGACAAGGTAATTGCCGAGATCGACGAGATGCTTGTGCATAAAGAGAAAGAACTTTTAGAGGTTTAAGGCCTAGATGTTGGGGTCGATTGCCAAGTTCCCGGCGATCTAGACCTCACCCGTCTAGCCTCAGCATGATGCGGAACAGGGGGTACTAGTGAACGACCGCTTCGAAGGTGATGAGTTAGGGATATCGAAGGAAGAGCCGCGTAGCGGTTCTGATGGCGTGCGAATTATCGCGCCTGAAGAAGCACGATCCGCCGTTGAGGCAGGTCTGGCCGAGGGGCACGCTGTAGAGGTAGACGAAGAGCCAGAGTCTGCTGGTTCGCTTGGGCTTTTGTTTCCGCCTGCTGGAGATTCGTCACACCCAACCGCATCGGTGCGTTCGATTACTCCTCAGCCGCGCTTAGTGCCCGTTGACTCAGCCCCAGAGAGCGCCCCGCTCGCATCGGAGGGTGTCCGTATCGTCGGCGCTACTACCGCAGGCGAGGCAACCGGAGAGGTTCCAGCTCTATTCACACCCTCGCTAACAGCGGAGGCATCCTTCGAAGAAGCCTCGCAATCGGTTGAGGGCACCGAGGCTGGCGACCTTCCACAAGACCTTCCACAGGACCTTCCACACTGGAGCGAACCCCCCACTGGTGAGCATGCAGCGATTGGCTCTGTTGATTCAACAGATGCGCCGCGTTTTAGATCCGGTGCAGACGACTGGGATCAAATTGATGACGCAATAGTCGTTGATGATGAGCCAGGCGACGATGAGCCAGGCGGCTTTATCGCAACAGTTGCCTCTGATGACGATGCAGCATTCGCCGCAGAGGTAGAGGCTCGCCGAAGAGTGCGCTCAGTAAATTCACAGGGTGGGGGAGCCCGACCAGCGGTCGTAGCCTCCGTTCCCGCAGATCTAACCACTCGTTTGATAACGGGTGCGGCGATTGCAGTGCCAGCACTAATCTGCTTCAAGTTGGGGCGCACCACCACGGCCTTACTAGTCGCCGTGATTGTCGGGCTCGCAGCGCTTGAGTTCTTTGACGCAATGAGAAAAGTTGGATTTCGCCCTGCAACCCTTATTGGGGTAATTGCCTCTGTTGCAATTATTCCGATTGCGTTTAGTCGTGGCGAGTTCGCATATCCACTAGTGCTCTCACTTGTCGTCTCCTTTAGCCTCTTGTGGTTCCTCTTCCGTGCAGGACCCGGGCGACCCCTTGTTGGAGTCTGCGTCACAATCGGAGGTTTTGCATACGTAGGTGGGCTAGCAGGGTTCGCTGGTTTGATGCTTGGGTACTCCAACGGCATCGGCTTAGTAATCGGACTCGCAATCTGCGTTATTTCTTATGACTCTTTTGGCTACCTCGTCGGAAAGAAGTTTGGGCGCACGCCACTATCTCCTCACATCTCCCCAGGGAAGACTCTTGAAGGCCTAGTCGGCGGCATGGTCGCGTCAATCGTGATTGCGGTTCTGCTCGTCTCCCATATCCACCCATGGGGCGGGATCGGCCACTCTTTCCTACTCGGACTCATCGTCGCAGTAGTGGCTCCCCTCGGAGACCTCTGTGAATCGATGATCAAGCGTGATCTTCGAATCAAAGATTTTGGGAGCATTCTTCCTGGACACGGTGGTGTTCTGGACAGATTTGATGCATTGCTGTTTGTTCTGCCGGCTGGGTATTTTCTGGCTCGTGCGCTCAAACTCGGCTGAGGCATCTACCGCCAAATGCGGGGCGTCAGCAATGGTGAGAGCACAGAACAGTCCCCAGAACAGTCCCCAGAATTTTGGCGGCAACTATGCGTAAGGACTTTTAATTGAGACGCGTTGTGATCCTCGGATCAACCGGTTCTATCGGTACCCAGGCTCTAGATGTCATACGTAGTCATCGCGACGAGTTCGAGGTAGTAGCCCTCAGCGCTGGGAGCAATGAAGATCTCCTCAGCACTCAAGCACTCGAGTTTGGAGTAGCACCAGAGCGGGCTCGATGCGCGGGTCAGGACTCGCGAATCCTTGAGGAGTTCGCGTCCCTCGATGATGTCGATGTGGTCCTCAACGCAGTTGTTGGCTTCGCTGGCTTGCCCGCAACTATCGCGACACTCCGAGCCGGAAAGCGGTTGGCGTTAGCGAACAAGGAGAGCCTGATCGCTGGTGGGCCGGTAGTGGCAAAGGTACGCGACTCAGGTGGCGGGGAGATTGTCCCGGTTGACTCCGAGCACTCAGCGGTTTACCAATGCCTTAGATCAGGCGCTAGTAGTGAAGTCTCCAAGATTGTATTGACTGCGAGTGGGGGACCATTTCGCGGGCGGTCTCGCGAAGACCTCGCCGCTGTGACAATTACAGAGGCACTCAATCACCCAACTTGGTCGATGGGCCCGAAGATCACAATCGACTCGAGCACGCTGATCAATAAAGGTCTTGAGGTAATCGAGGCACATGAGCTCTTCGGTGTCTCGTATGACCAGATCGAGGTTGTGGTTCATCCTCAATCGATTATCCACTCGATGGTGGAGTTTCAAGATGGTGCAACTATTGCGCAGCTCTCAATGCCCGATATGCGACTCCCTATCGGCTTGGCACTCGGCGCTCCTGGGCGCCTGAATGAGTTCTTCGGGGCGCTCGATTGGAGCAGCCTCTCCGAGCTCACATTCATGGAGCCGGATAGGGCAGCCTTCCCAGCCTTAGACCTCGCATATGCCGCTGGGCGCGCCGGTGGATCGGCCCCTGCAACTCTCAGCGGAGCGAATGAGGTAGCGGTGGAGGCCTTCTTGAATGGACGGATTCCATGGATCTCAATCGCAGATATTGTCGCAGAGGTATTAAATCTTGGAACCGGGAACATCTCAGAGGTCGAGGACGTTCTAGAGGCTGACAGGGTTGCACGTGAGCGAGCCGAGCGAGTGCTCCAGACCAGTTTCTAGTTAGCCAGTTTTATGTAAGCCAGTTTTATGTAAGCCAGTATTTTTAAATTAAGACTCGACGAGACTTAAGGATTTGAGTAAATGAAGGACCCTTTAGGTGATGCGCCACGCGTCGATTCTCGACGCGCAATTCTTGGAGTCTCCGTAGCTATTGCATTGTTCGTTGTCTTGATTTTTGTTCGGCCCTCAATGGCCATGACCATCGCAATAGCAATTGGGCTCATTTTTACGATCATGCTTCACGAGGCTGGCCACTTAATTGCAGCCAAGCGTGGAGGAATGAAGGCGACAGAGTTCTTTGTTGGTTTCGGACCGCGACTCTGGTCGTTCCGCCGTGGAGAGACTGAGTATGGGATCAAGGCAATCCCTGCCGGTGGATACGTGCGCGTAATTGGAATGACCAATCTCGAGGAGGTTGAGCCAGAGGACGAGGCCCGCACCTATCGCTCTGCTCCCTACAAGCGCAAAATGGTGATGATCCTTGCGGGTGTAACAGTCAATCTCCTTCTTGCTTATCTCTTTACGTTTGCAATCCTTGTTGGTAGGGGCCAGGACTCTGTATCGACTCGCGTCGGGTCGGTATCTGTTGAGTCTCCTGCTCAAGTTGCAGGCATGAAGCCTGGAGATCGTGTGCTCTCAATCGGGGGAGTAGAGATCTCAGACTGGGACCAAGTCTCTCCGCTAGTACGCAAAGCGGCCGGTAAGCCGATCGAGATCGAGGTTGAGCGAGATGGAGCAACCAAAGTGCTCGTCGCTACTCCAGAGGTGATCGATGGTGTTGTGCGAATTGGAATTACAGCATCCATCGAGACCAACCGTGTTCCGGTCGTAACGGCGGTCGGCCGCTCGGCAACAGTGATTGTGACTGGTGCTGGGCAGACTGTGACAGCGCTCGGTGACATCGTCTCCCCATCTGGGGTATCCAAGTACACCAAGACCGTTACGAGCCCAGGTGCCAAGGGAGGCTTCTCTGAGAATGAGCGCCCAAGGTCCGTTATCGGGATAGTCGCCGATGGTGGAAGTTTGGTCGGGAACGACTTCTGGGGATTACTCGGACTCCTTGCGGCTATCAATGTGTTCCTTGCGCTCTTCAACTTGATTCCGTTACTACCCTTCGATGGCGGGCACGCAGTAGTTGCCACCTTCGAGGCGGCTGCATCCAAGATTCGCGGCCGACGTGTCGTGATCGACCAGCGGCACCTATTCCCAGTGACCGCAGTGGTTATCGTCATGTTGTTAATGCTTGGGCTATCAACGATGTACCTCGACCTGCGCAGCATCGTCTCGGGAACCTGATCTATCGGTCACTTATGGCCGCTTCGGTCTGACCTAGCGGCGATCTAGTCGTAGGCTGTAACCAATGGATGAGCCACTGCGAACTACCCGATCTGTTAGGCGTGTTACTCGACAGTTGATGGTCGGAAAAGTCCCGGTTGGGGGTGGCGCTCCAGTAACGATTCAGTCGATGACCACCACCAAGACCTCTGATGTCGAGGGCACCTTGGCGCAGATCTACGCACTCGCCGCCGCAGGTGTAGACATCGTGCGCTGCACATGTAACGACGAAGAGGCCGCAGAGGGCCTTGCACATATCGTGCCACGGTCACCGGTTCCGATCGTCGCTGATATCCACTTTCAATATCGGTTGGCTTTGGCCGCTATGGAGGCAGGGGTGCAAGCTCTTCGCCTCAACCCTGGAAACATACGCAAGCCTGAGCACATCAAACTTGTTGCGAGTGAGGCCAAAGATCGGGGCCTGCCGATTCGCATAGGTGTAAACGCCGGGAGCCTTGACCCTGATATTGCAGAGCGTTTCGGTGGATCAACACCAGAGGCACTAGTCGCATCGGCAATGCGTGAGCTCGAGTTTTTCGGAGAGGTTGGTTTCGAGGACTGCAAGATCTCTGTGAAGTCATCCAATGTCGCGGTAATGATCGATGCCTACAGATTGCTCTCTGAGACTGTCGACCACCCGCTCCACCTCGGAGTTACGGAGGCTGGCCCTCCGCCTGCAGGTTTGGTTAAATCCACCGCCGGCATTGGCACTCTTCTTGCCGAAGGTATCGGCGACACAATCCGCTACTCGCTTACCGCGGACCCTGTTGAGGAGGCGAGAGCAGGGCGTACTCTTCTCGAGGCGCTCGGCCTTCGCGAACGTCGCGGACTCGACCTAATTGCCTGCCCGTCTTGTGGACGCGCCGAGGTTGATGTCATCAAGGTAGCGAAGGAAGCAATGGAGGCACTGGAGTCTCGCAATATCCCATTGCAGGTCGCCGTTATGGGCTGTGTCGTAAATGGCCCCGGCGAGGCTCGCGAGGCCGACCTAGGAATCGCAGCCGGTAAGGGGAGAGGGCATCTATTCGTCAAAGGGCATGTTGTGCGCGTTGTCCCTGAGGATGAGATGGTTGAGGCGTTGATCGAGGCTGCAGAGCGCATTATGGAGGACGGCATCGAGGCCGTGATTGCCTCCGCAGAGGTCGGTGCAGCCGAGGAGGCAGAGGCAGTTCGCGTCGAACTTCTTGGGAGCCAGGGCGATGACGCAAATAACTCTGCATCACGAGTGGCGCGCATCCGCGAGATTGCTGAGTAGTACGCGTTTTTGAAGTTAGAGCGTTTGTGTTACCCGCGGTGCAGTCTTCGCGTGGCGCGCTTTAGATTCGCACCGGTGAGCGACGCATAAGCGAGACGCTCTGCACGGTATTGCTCTACAAGATCATCTGTCAGAGGCTCAAGCGAGATTCTTGTTGTGTAGCTGATTAGGTAGTCGGCAAGCGCTGGATTTCGCGCAAGAGCCGGGCCATGTAGGTAGGTCCCGATGACTCCATCTCGCAGCACTCCGTCTACGCCATTGCCGTTTCCCCTGCCCGCTATAACTCTGCCGAGTGGAGCCTCGCCTGGGCCAAGCAGAGTGCGCCCGCCATGGTTCTCAAAGCCAGTCAGTAGCGGCAGACCTGAGGCTTGAGCAGGCTCAATCACTACCTCGCCGATAATTCGGTCGCTCCCCGCGGTTGTAACCATGTCGAGAAGTGCAATTCCTTGAAGCTCCGATCCATCGGCCGCCGCGTAACTATTTCCAAGGAGTTGAAAACCAGCGCAGACAGCGAATATTGCAGACCCAGCCTCGATTGATCGCTCAATGGTTGCCTTAGCGAGCATTAACCCCTCGGCCGCTGCGACCTGAGCGGCATCCTCGCCGCCACCGAGCAGATAGATATCGCATGATTCCGGTATCGAACTCCGTGCATCTACTTCGATGACTTCGGCCGTGATCCCGCGTGCGCGCGCACGATGCGCGAGCACAAGGGCGTTGCCTCTATCGCCATAAGTGCCGAGAAGGTCTGGATAGATGAGTGCGATGCGAAGTGTGGACTCCATCACCAGAACCTCTTGGTTAAGTGCGTGAACTGCGTGTAAGAAGCAATTATGTCTACCTCTTTACCACCTGCGGCGAGAGCCGCTTTAAGTGGGTCGGTCTCAACGATGCACTCAACACCTGCATAGCGAAGCCGTACCGCCACATCTAGGGCGCGCTCTCCACTCGCAACGACACTCAGGCCTTGAAGTGCTTCAAAATTAACGTCGTATAACCACGAAGTATCACGTCCATCAGCGATGTGGGCGTTTACTGCGACCACAACTCCGGCGTCGCGCCCATTGAGCCAGTTGAGTACCTCTGTCCAGCCCGCAGGGTTCTTGGCAAGAATTACGCGCGCCTCGCGGCCATCATCGAGGCGGTGCTTGGAGAATCTGCCAGAGACAACCTCAACGGTGCTCATAGCCTTGATCGCAACCTCAGCAGGTATCTCAAAGTGCGCCTCTGCAACTGTCGCAGCGAGGGCAGCATTCATGAGATTCCATGTTCCAGGTATGGAGAGGTCTAGGTGGATTCTTCGCTCGCCTGCGATGAAGTACTCGCCATCAAGTCGGTAATCTGCCTTTGGCTCGCAGAATGTGCAGGCACTGCACTTAAATCCTTCGTCGCTCCATGTAAGGAGTTCGCTGCACTGCGGGCAGGTGGTCGCGTCATGTATCCACGGAATGCCTAGTGCGACCCATGTGACGCGCGCTGGGAGCGATGCATATACAACATGGGGATCAGAGGAGTTTGCGATTACATGACGCGTGGGGTCTGCCTCTGTAATCGTGCGCCAGCGTTTAACGATCGCGTTTACCTCGCCCGAGCGATCTAGTTGGTCTCGGCTTAGGTTGCCAAATACCAGTAGCTCTGGTGAGAGCGGGTCTACGACATGTGTTAGCCAACGCTCGTCGACCTCAAGAACTGCAACGGATGGTTTGTGCGGAGCGGCGAGAGCACCTGTTACCCCACTGGCCATATTGGCACCTGTGTGGTTGGTCACAACATCTATCTCGGCGGCGCGCAGAATGTCAGCGATTAGCCGTGTAGTGGTGGTCTTGCCGTTCGTAGCAGAGACGCAAATGACCCTGTCCTGCGACCCAAGCTTGGTAAGGAGTCCAGGGTCGATGGCGAGCATGATGCGTCCGCCTACCTGGGTGCCTGCGCCGCGACCTGTAATTCGCGATGCCCAGCCGGCAAGGCGACCAACGGTGATCGCTGCTTGGCTTCGGGCTCTACTCACCTGCGCATCATCGCACCAATCCAGTGGGTGCGGTGTAATCGTTACGTCAGTCGTGTATCCCGCACTCTGTCTTATCAACGCTCGACCAGCGCCCGGAGCGAGAGTCCTCCCCAGTGGTCTGGCGCGTGCATGGCCAGCAACCTATTGATGCATATCCACGGTCGCTAAGGGGATGGACTGGGAGCTCATGGTCCTTTACATACCCCTCGATGTCGAGATCGGTCCAGGTAGCGATGGGATTTACCTTTACAACCCCTCGACCAATGTCATACGAGACGATCGGAGCATTGCGCCTCTGCTCGGTCTCGCTGCGACGAAGGCCTGTCATCCAAGCATCACGCCCAAGAAGTGCTCGCTCTAGCGGCTCAACTTTGCGAGCCTTGCAGCAAGCGTCCGTGTCTGTCATCCACTGATCCTCGGTCGCATTTACTGGCGTCATGAACTCGACATCAAGGTTGTAGCGACGCCTGAGTTGCTCTGCATACCAGAGCGTCTCAGCGAAGTGGTACCCGGTATCTAGAAAGACGACCGGCAACCCCGGCACTGTGCGTGCTACTAGATCAACGAGCACTGCATCTTGGAATGATGAAGCAAGAACAATCCGATTCTCGAAGGTCTCAGCGGCCCATGCAATTATTCGTGATGCGGGGGAGTGCTCAAAGGTCTCGTTAGCGCGAGAGATCTCACCGAGGTCTGGAGTATTGACGCGAGGAAGCTCTAACGAATGTGTCATGTTGCGCACTCGCCCTCTCCAACCTCGGATACGTAAGGGCCTGTCTCGTCGAAGTCGGTGTAGAACTCTGGGTGCTCGTCCGGGTCGGGGAATACATCAAGCTCAACGAGTGTCGAGCCGATCGCCTCGGCTCCGCCGCTCCGATCTAGCCAGCCACCGAAGGTCTCGCCTGCGGTTCTCTCCTCGGCGAAACGGCCAACAACGCGCACAACTGCTTCGCTCGCAGCCTTTGCGGGCAGCTTCGTTGCCTTAGCCCCGAAACCGATCTCCATCTCACCGACGCGTCCACCAAGAAGCATCTGGTACCCGGGAGCGGCGCGGCCATGTGCGCGACGCTCGAGCCCAAAGAAACCGATATCAGAGGTGTGGTGCTGTCCGCAGGAGTTAGTGCATCCTGAGATGTTGACGCGCACGCCACCAACCTCAGAGAGGCCTGCCTCCTCGAGTGCCCGTGCAATGTCATCCCCGAGGCCACGAGACTGCGTTACTGCAAGGTTGCAGGTATCGGCACCGGGGCATGAGACCACATCGCGAGCGAGCTCTGCACCAGGGGCGCCGAGGTTTAGCGCAATGAGGCGTTCATGTACAAGCGGCAGGTCGCCCTCGGCGAGGCCACGCAGCACAAGGTTCTGACGGTTGGTGATCCGCATCTCGCAGGCCAATTCTCGCTGTAGTGCCGCGAGCCCTCGCAGTTGGGCTGACGTTAGGTCTCCAAGGTGGGCATG
>WLHA01000179.1 GCA_009702955.1 Actinomycetota bacterium | reverse complement strand
TAGGTCTCGGAGCATTAGGACTGCTTGCCTCTGGCATCGGCAGACTCCTCTTCTGGAGTTCAGGTTTTGAGGTTCGTACCTCCTGGGCGCTTGTAGTACTCGGCCCGATTTTGATGGCCATTGCGATCACCCTCCACATTGAGCACCTTGGGAAGCGAATAGGTCGCGCCCCAGTAGTGCTGGGCATTGTTGGATTGATCATTTGGTCGCTGACGTCGCTTCCGTTCTTGCTCGACCCAAAGCTTTACTCACTCCAGGATCACGCCAACTGGCTGCGCATTAACTGGGCTGGGTTTGCAGCGGCTCGCGTGTTGTTCTCGTTAAGTTTCTTCCTTGTTCTTGCTCGTAAAGAATCACTGCTCGAGCACGGCGAGATGGATGCAGCACGTAAAATTCATGCTTCCTTCGCCACTCTTACCTATGCCGCAGTTGGTCTCCTCCTCTACGGATTGGCTGGCTTCAGCTCACTTAGCGGATCTGGCCAATACGGCTCAAGATTCACTTACGGACTCTTGGTTCTAGGTCCGGCACTTATTGCGATTGCAATCATCAATCACATCGACCACCTGTCACGCGTTATCGGCAAGCCGGCGGTTGTATGCGGTGTCTTGGGCGCTGGGTTGTGGGCAGTGAGCGTGCTCCCCATAGCGATCAAGCCATCCCTAGGCGAGTTTGCAGGTAACTGGGACAAAATTACGCTCTACGGCTTCAACGGTGGCGGCTTAATCCTTGGTGGCGTAAGCGTTGCCTTGGTGCTTCTGCGCAAGCGCTCTCAGGACGCCTCGGCTGCCTAGTCCCATAGGGACTCCCCACTAACAGGCGAATCTTGTACAAAGATTCCAATCATTGCGTGGCTCGAGACGGTTAATCTCGACGACATGGCACCTCCGCGCGATGTAGTTGTTGTTCTCCTCGACAGCCTCAATAGGCACATGATTGGTGCATATGGGGGTGAGGAGTTCCACACTCCAAATCTTGACCTGCTGGCAAAGCGGTCTGTTCGGTTTACTAATCACCACACCGGCTCACTCCCTTGTATGCCCGCACGCCACGATCTTCTAGTAGGTGCGCTTGATTTCCCATGGAGACCGTGGGGCTCTATAGAGGTATGGGAGGACGCATTCACGACACAGATGCGCCGCGATGCCGGAGTCTCGACAATGTTGGTCTCGGATCACCCTCATCTATTTGAGTCTGGTGGCGAGAACTACCACCACGACTTCGGAGCATGGGACTACTTGCGTGGTGGCGAAGATGATCCATGGCGCACGCGCGCTGATGCCTCCCAGATCGGTGCACCTAATCTTCCACCGTTTCGCGAATCGGGATGGCGTAATTACGATTTGAGCCGAACGTTCTTCCGCGAGGAAGCAGATTTTCCTGGGCCTCGTACGATGACCGCAGCAGCAAAGTGGCTAGATCAAGAACTCGGAGCGGATCGACGGCCAGAAGAACGCGCTTTCCTGCTGGTGGACGAGTTCGATCCTCACGAACCGTTCGACGCTCCTGAGCGATGGGCAAACCTCTACGACAGTGATTGGGAGGGGGAGCGAATTATCTGGCCGCCATATACAAGTGGAGTCAAACGTGAGGATGCTTTTGAGTCGCCAGTATTGAGTGAGCGAGAGGGCCGACAAATTCGCTCTCAGTACGGCGCAAAGCTGTCGATGATTGATTACTGGCTCGGGGTAATGATGGAGACGGTCGATCGTCATGACGCGTGGGAGACGACAGCGTTTATCCTCTGCACCGATCATGGCGTTTACTTAGGTGAGCGCGGAATGTGGGGAAAGCCAGCGGTATCTATATATCCAGAGCTCGGTCACATTCCTTTAATGATTTCGTGGCCCGGAGTGGACGCGGGCACATGTGATGCGCTCACAACGACGGTAGATATTCATGCAACGATCTGCGATGCATTTGGCATTACCCCAAAGCATGAAGTGCATGGGCATTCGCTAGTTCCCCTTATTGAGGGCCGCACTAAGAGCATTAGGGAGTGGGCATTGTCAGGCGTATGGGGTCGCGAAGTGCATATCGCCAATGCGACGAGCACGTTTGCTAAAGCGCCAGTAGAGGCGAATAGACCTCTCTCGATGTACTCGAATAGATGGTCGACCATGCCGGTACGGATTGCCCCCAACCTGCATCGAATCCGTCCAAATATGAGAGCAACGTTAGAGAGAGCGCCTGGTGGAGAGGTACCCGTCATCCGGCAGCCATTCGACCCGAGTGACTCGCTTCCTTTCTGGGCACGCGGCGAATTCCATGGGGATCTGCTCTATAACCGCTTCGAGCCGGAACTCGACGGAGGGGTTCGCAATATTTCTGGAGGTGCGGAGACTAGAGAGATGACAGAACTTCTTGCCGAGGCGCTGCGTGCTATCGACGCCCCAGACGAGCAACTCTCTAGGTTGGGTATCGCATAGCGCTACTAACGGTAAGGCTTATTAGGGACCCAGTTCTTTGCGAGTTCTGCAGCGGCGTCGGTGTCGTAGTGCTTCCCTCTACCTCCTGCTGGGTAGTTGGTTAGTTCGCTGAAATAGATCTTGCCCTCTACCAAATAAAGGTCAACGCGAACAAAGTCTGTCTCTCTAGCGAGCTCCTCGGAGAGCAGAACCATCTCACCTATCTCAGGCGGGAGAACGAACTCGAAGCTCCCATCATGGGCCCAGTCGAATGGGATCTGAGTGCCGTCACGAAGGTACGCGTTCCCGTACTTCGTTACACCGTTATACCTGTGTACCTGAAACCATTCAACTTTTTGGTTGATGACCATGAATCGATAATCAAGCGGTGATTTATGGACCTCAAGATATTCTTCGACAATTAGGCGTGGCGGGATATTTAGATATGCCCACTGTGTTGATCCCTGCGACCTCCAGTAATTTCTTCCTAGCCAATGATCGCAGAGTGAGTTGAATGCTTCGCGGTCAATATTCTCGCGACGTATAAATAGAACCGTGTTCAACCATTGGTGGGGTGGGAAATTTACGGGGATTCGATGTGTTGGGTCGGCCCGATCGTGGATGACGATAACTGCGCCTGATCCATGTGTTGGCTTGATGACACATTTCGACGGAAGCGTGTCAAAGTCGATTAGGCGAGGGTCGTCAACGACAGCAAATACTTCGTTGAGCGTCTCGGCCCTTCCGCGGTCTACAAGATAAGCGCGAACCGCATCTTTATCGGCCATCGTCGTGAGAACAGGCCGGCGATCCCAAGCCATTTTGAAATGCATTTTCTGGTTGAAAGTCCGCGGTTTCACTATGGCGAATCGGACTTTCTTCCGTAGGGTCCAGAGCCCTGCAGATATATTCGACTCCTTTATCGCCGCACGCAATGGGCGCGTTGCAACCAACATTCGCTTAGGTGTGATCCTGCGTAGAAGTGTCGCCACTCTCGACATCTCTGGAGATTTGGGGCTCTCCGGCGGTACTTGAGAACCTTCTTCTGCATCTTCTGTGGGCATAAGCAAAGAAAGTAACAGCATAAATAGTTACCGCTGGCCTCCTGAGGAGCAAAACGAGTGCGAGAATGGAAACTTATGACTCGCCGTCACATACGTATTGTTCTGCCGCTCTTGGCAGGGGGAGCAGCACTCGCTGTTTGTCTGCTGGCGCTTCCCCCCGCTTTCTCAATCTTCGCTAATGGCATTCGGTTCAATGGAGTTGTGGGCAATGAGATGTCGCAACTATCCGAGCGAACTGTGATCTATGACAGCAGAGGCCAGGTAATTGGGAGACTCGGATTAGAGGACAGATCCTCAGTGGCGCTCTCTGACGTTGCGCCGGTAATGGTTGAGGCGCTTCTCACGACAGAGGACCGCGATTTTTATGGAAACGCGGGCGTCGATCTTCATGCTGTGGCGCGCGCATTTTTTAAGAATGTCAACGCAGGTTCCGTTAAGGAGGGTGGGTCGACTCTTACGCAGCAACTAGTTAAGAATCGTTTCTTTACAGCGCCCCAGCGCACACTCTCCCGCAAAGTTCGAGAAGCGATGCTCTCTCTTCGGCTTGACTCCGAATGGCCAAAGAACCGGATACTCAGCGAGTACCTAAATACTGTTTATTTTGGTCAAGGCTCTTACGGTATTCAGGCTGCATCGGAGCGATTCTTCCAAACTGTTCCTCAGGAACTCAATCTTGCACAAGCTGCGTTATTAGCAGGGTCAATCCGCGATCCAGAGGGAAATAATCCTTTCACCAACCCCAAGGGGGCGTTAGCGCGACGCTCAGAGGTTCTTGGCCAGATGTATGAAGTTGGGGCGATTAGTAAAAGCGAGAGAACCTTTGCAGAGGCCTCGCCGCTACCTGATCAGAGGCCGCAGAG
>WLHA01000178.1 GCA_009702955.1 Actinomycetota bacterium | reverse complement strand
TGTTCGGAATCAATAATCCTTTAGGGATGCCACTGCGGACCAAGCAATGGATCAGTTAGCCAAACTCTTGCGACGCGATTAATTAGCCCCTCTATAACTTCGTTACCTGAGGCCCTTTCAGCTCGAGCCGCAAGGGATCTTCCGTGATGGAGCCAACCAGTTACAACCGCTGCTCCTATTGCCTCGCTAGGCAGGCCCATTGCGGCAGCTCCGCGAACAAGGTGAGCCATTAGGTCCGCGCTACGGGGGTGCTCTCCTTTGAAGAGTGCTGCGATGCGATCCACTTTTGTATCGGCGTCTGCTGGTCCGTCGAGAGCGCTATAAGCATCGCTCAGAAAATATGCGAGGTCCCACAGCGGAATCGATGGGTACGCACAGGACTCCCAATCAAGGACACAGAACTGCTCGCCGCTTACTGCGATATTCCAAGAGCCCGGGTCTCGGTGGGCGAGCACTGCCGGTGCAGAGTTGAGTGGAGCGAGTAACGCATCCGATACCCCATACTCTGCGTACGCGCTGAGAATATCTCGCGAAATGCGCTCGAGCTCTGGGGCAAGGTCGCTACTCGGCCCAGCTGACTCAGCGCCCATAGCGATCAACCAATCAGTTACTCGCTCAATATGAGCCAGAGCGCTCGGGCTCTCGCCCTCGTCAAGAACGAGATTTAGCGTTGCGCCTAGTGCCGCAGTCTCCACAGATCCAGAGAGCCCCTCCACCTCAAATCTCCCGAGGATTTTAGGGGCCATTGATGCAGATTTTGGGGCCTTACTGTTTAGGAGGCCAAGCCCGCGTTCATCGGCAGCGAAGGCGAGAGCATTGCCTTGCACGCGCGATATTTTCACGACTGTTGTAGGCACATCGCTGTCATACGGAAATGCATGGAATACGACGCGCTGTAGGTCGTCGCCGTCACCGAACCAAGCTATCCAGCCTCCGCTTGCATCTGCGCCTAACTCCTGTGCTGCCGCAATTGGAAACGGTGGACCGGGCATACGCGTAGCGATTGTGACGACCGAATCGGCTGGAGCGTACCCAACCCGTAGCGCAGCGCGAACAATGGCTGTGCGCGCAGAGTCGACTGCACTGCGCGTAGGGCGCGTGGTCTCTAGCGCGTAACGCGCTGCGGATGTGTTGCCAATCGGAAAGGCGAGTCTCGGGCCGTGAGCCCCGCTGCGCACTACAACTCTCTCAACGCTGTAACCAGCTGCGAGTAGTGGACGCCGCGGTGCTCTCCCGAGAATCAAGAGCATCGGCGGGGCACCGCGCATCAAATCGGCATTGAGTGGTGCAACTCTGGTGACATGGAGATCTGTATCCGCTGGTTCGACGGCTAGGCAGCCCATCGATTCTGCGCTGCTGCGCCACTCTTCGATCTCTGGATCTACATGGATTCTTGGAGCCGACTGAGGCAGCGTGAGCCGTAGATCGGCGGCGCGAATTGTTCTCATTGCACCCGAGCCTAGGGGCGCAAACGCCCTACGCTGTCACCTCAGATGCAAAAGACGGAGTTGTGGTGCTGAAGTCAAATGATCCCTGCTGGTGTGGAAGCGGCGAGAAGTACAAGCGCTGCCATAAGCCGATAGAGAAACTGCTCTCTCCAGGTGTGGTCTCCCCGATGAGGAGCGTCCCTCCGCTTATTGCCCGTCCGCCGTATGCCGAGACCGGAAATCCTCCACCGATTAGGGAGGGCGCGGTGAAGTCTTCAGATGTAATCGAGCGCATGAGAGGCGCCTGCAGTATCGCCGCCGAGATACTTCGTGAGGCCGGCGCGCTAGTAGCCCCAGGTATCACCACTGACGAGATTGATATTGCTGTTCATGAAGCCACTATCTCCCGAAACGCATACCCGAGCCCTCTTAACTACCGCGGATACCCAAAGAGTGTGTGTACCTCGGTAAATGAAGTGATCTGCCATGGGATCCCAGATGATCGAGCGTTGGAGAATGGCGACATTCTCAACATCGACGTAACTGCATATATCGACGGTGTTCATGGGGATACAAACGCTACGTTTTTAGTTGGTGATGTTGATGCGGGTTCACGTCGACTCGTTGAGGTCACGCGCGAATGCTTGGAGCTCGCTATCGAGGCGGTAATGCCGGGCCGACCGCTCTCCGATATTGGGCGCGCCATCGAGGGCCACGCGACTCCTAACGGATTCTCAGTAATACGAACATTTGTTGGGCACGGTATCGGCGAACAGTTTCACGGCGAGCCCTCAGTGCTCCACTACTACGAACCGCGACTCGTTATGCCTATGGAGCCTGGCATGGTCTTTACGATTGAACCGATGATCGCAATTGGTGACCATAGAGAGAAGATCTGGTCTGATGGCTGGACTGCGGTAACGCAAGACGGACTTCGTACTGCTCAGTTTGAGCACACCATTCTTGTAACTGAGAGCGGCTCTGAGGTGCTGACGCGCTAGCGCTGTTAACGAGTGCGCTTAAGCAACGGCAGTTCCTAGCAAACTACCGACTAACGCAGATGCGGCCATAGCTATCGCTCCGCCGACGACGACGCGAGTAGCCGCTCTCGTTGGTTTTGCGCCCCCAAGTTTCGCACCTAGTGCTCCAAGAGCGACGAGCATTACTAATGCAACGATGGCACTCGTAATGATGCGCGCAGAGGCGCTTGCGTTGTCGCCGAACAGTGCCATCACTGCGACGGGAATTCCGGAACCAACTGCGAAAGCCAATGCTGATACGACTGAGGCCTGCGTCGGTCGAGCACGCGTGTGCTCGAAGATCCCGAGTTCATCGCGCAGGTGGGCTCCGATTGCATCGGCAGCCATTAGCTGAGTAGCGACATCCTCGGCTGAGGCACGCGAGACGCCTCGCGCTACGTAAATCTCCGTTAGCTCCTCTAGTTCGTGCTCCGGGCTTGCCTCGAGCTCTAGCGTCTCCCGAGCGATGTCAGCACGTTCTGTATCGCGCTGACTGCTCACCGATACGTACTCTCCGAGAGCCATCGATGCTGCGCCGGCAACGACCCCAGCGATACCAGCAACGAGAATCGCTCCGCGTGAGGCGTTACTTGCTGCCACACCGATCATGAGGCTCGTTGTAGAGACAATTCCATCATTAGCGCCGAGTACTCCGGCCCTCAACCAACCGACGCGTTCGTGTCGGTGAGTCTCGCGGTGGCTAACGGTTCGTCCTGCCATGATCTAAGTCCTCAAGTAGTTCGGGAGTGGTGTTACCAGTAGTGAGTCTTGTTGAACTTCATAAGCGTAGGCCTCTTAGCTTGGCCAGAGCGGGTTGTCCACTACCTAGTTGTTCGCACTAGTTGGTTGTTCGCCCTGGTTGCTCAACCTCGGGTCGCGGTTGCTTTGCTTGGAGTCGCTAGAGAGAAGAGAGCGCGGGCGTCCTAGCGATTAGCCGTTCCTATAACGGTAAAATTGCCCTGTTTGTCATCTGCGCGGCCACGATACGGAAGCGGCGTGGCGGCGAAGTGATGCCTGCTCGGCGGTCGCGGTTCTGCGTGTGAATTGGGTCACCGGTTTTCTCCCTTACGTGTCAGGCGGTGCTCGCCACGCCCATCTCGGCTCGAACGCACCTCCGACTCCGCTCGCAATCTTGCCAGCCGCATCCATCTCTCGAGGCTCAAGCTTTACGAGTCTGTATCCATCATGCGTTTTTTGAAGGTGATGGCGCTTGCAGAGCCTCACAAGGTTTTCAAGGGATGCAGCGCCTCCCTCAGCGAATGGCACGATGTGGTCAATCTCTAGACCAATAGCCATGTCACACTTCGGTACTTGGCAGACACGATCGCGTTCCTCGAGAGCGGTACGTGCCTTCGCTGGAATCGCTCGCCCCATGTGAGCGATTGCTCTTACATCTGTGCCGTCGATCACGAGCAACTTCAAGAATGCTTCACCTAAATACTCAGTTGCAGTTGCAACCGGTATCGGCCCTACGCCAGCGATCTCGCAGATCTCGCCATGCTCAGTGTGCCCACGCTTGAGTGCATCTATGTCGACGCGAATATTGATCACTGCGTTAGAGCGACGCGCTTTTGTCGCGCTCACTCCATGCGCCGGCTTTGAGGATGCGTTACTAGCTTTTTCGCAGAGCGCCATTAGCGCATCTGCTGCGTAGGCCTCAGGCGTTTCGTGGTTACCACTCTTACGCGCCACCTTAAATATTTCATCCTGGAATGGCGTTAATGCAGCCATGACAAGAGCGCCATTAGCAACCGTCATGCGCGCTTTCAAATTAAAGGCACCGTCTTGGTCGGTCCATGTTTTTAAGCAACGGTTCTTATGTATGCGTTTGTGGCGCTCTACCTCGTCTGTGGCCGCTGCTATTACACGCGATGCTTCATCGCGCAGGGT
>WLHA01000177.1 GCA_009702955.1 Actinomycetota bacterium | reverse complement strand
TCATCTCGCTGCTCTTCGCTGACAGATTTGGCCCCCATTGTGAGTTCTGCTGCGAATGCAGCGATCATTGCTGGGATGATGAAGCCCGGTCTTCCGGTGGTCTCAGCTACGAACGTAACTGCGGCGAGCGGAACCCTGTACCCAGCGCCGAGGAATGCGGCCGCTCCGACAACTGCGAAGAGTGTGTCATCCGCGCGCCCTATGAGCCCTCCAGCTAGTCGTCCGGTGAGTGCACCGGCCGCGACTAGCGGAATAAAGACTCCGCCAACGCCGCCTCCGCTTAGCGTCACTGCATTGGCTGCAATTCGTAATACGAGCATTCCGGCTACTGCGCCTAGTGCGTGTGTTGGATCAGCCGCCCACTTAATTGCCAGGGTGCCGGTACCGAGGATCACCCCGTCTTTCGCGATCGTCGAGGCAAGCAGCACAATTCCGAAGAGCAGCAAGCCTGCGATGGGAAGACGTAATGAGAGTGGGTACTTCTTCACTATTCGCTTCGCGAGGCGAATCAAGATTGCGAATACGTGCGCAACTGCGCCAGCCGCGATCCCAAGAGCGAGAGCGAGGAGTAAATCCCTCCAATCAATATTCACATTTCCCTGTACAGGGAAGAGACGCGATGGACCCTCAATCCCTACGTTGACAAGGTAACCAGCGAGCGATGCAACCAATATCGGCGCTGGATTGTGGCGACCGAGGCGGCCTCTGAACGGCACCTCGAGAGCAAAGATCGCGCCTGTTAGCGGAGTTTGAAAAAGGGTGGCTACCCCTGCAGCCGCGCCTGCAACCATAAGCATCTTGGTGTCAGGGCGTTTTATAAAACGCCCTAATCGCGTCTCTGCGAATGCACCTATTCCTGCTCCTGCGTAGAGCGCAACTGCCTCAAGGCCAAGTGCTCCACCGAACCCGATGGTTGCAACTGCACCCATCAGCCTCCCTGGTACAGGCTGTAGATCTAGCTGAGAATCAGGTTCGTGGATGTTGCGGATATACGCATCCGCAATCACCGGTGCGGTTCCTCGACCGATGAAACGCAGGCATAGAGCAGCGAGTACGAGACCCACTGCGGGTGCTGCTGCCATAGCAAGTAACGGGAGGCTCTGAACCCGAGCAAGCATCTGTGTGAGGGTGAGTTGCTGGATACCTGTGACGACGAGACCTGTGATCACTCCAACGCCGGCAGCCAAGAGCATTGGGACGATGCGAAGGTCGCTACTTGGCAGCCGTTCTGGCACCGGTGACTCAGACATGGATGCCCTGTTCAGTTGGGGATTGGATCCTCAGGCTAGTGAGATTGAAACTCGCAGCGAGCTTTACTTCACTAACAGACGAGGCGCTGCTACTGCTGTCTCTGGCCAGCGCTTGCGCGACTTCTTGGCGAGTTTGTGCATGAGTTCGATAGCACCAGGGTCGTCGTCTCCTGGGCGTACCTCGATAAGCCCTGCTGCGAGTAGCCCATCCATGATCTCGCGCCCGAGATCGGTGCGGATGATTGTGAGGGTCCAGTCGTTGAAGGATCCGATTCCGCCGGTAGATATGTCTGCATGCTCCGCTGCAAAGTCGGGGCACGCCTTGCAACCTTCACGCGTCCACTCGTGGCACTCCTTAAGGGGAACCTCGTGGTAGTCGCCGTTCTTCATCCATATCTGGAAAACGCCCTTGATATTCATCTTGCGCATGTCTTCGCGCTTGAGCCCGTACTTGGCCTCGAAGAGCTCCTCGAAGATCGCATCATCAAAAGTCTTGGAGCAGAGTAAGCCGATGTTGAGCGAGAGGCGACGCGCAACTTTTCCGGCCTTGCGCTGCTTCATTATCGGTGGCACTGAAGATTGGCAAGACATACCAACTAATGCGATCTTCTCTGCGCCAGACTCAACTGCATCGTTGTATGCGAGCGTGTTAGCCGAGTAGGTATATCGGCTCCCTGCCGAGGCGATTATGTCCTCGCGGGTGCGAGCGACCCCGGGGCGCGCTTTCCAAGTGGATCCGTCGCCCTCTAGGTATGAGACGAGAGCTGCATCGATAATTCCTTTGTCGAGGCAGTAGAGCAGAATTGCTGATACGAGTCCTCCGTCTTGACCAACCTCATGGATGATCTTGTCTGAGGCTCTTGCAAGCACGATGTCTTTGTACATGCCCGATACCTCTTCAGGCTCGCGCTCGCGACCGAATAGGAATTGGTCGATATCGGTCTCCCAATCGCGAAAGCGTGGGCATGCGCGGGTGCAGGAGGTGCAGCCCTTGTCGCCGTGGGAGCAGTCTGATGCTCCACCAAAATCCTCGGTCTGAAACGGCTTGTAACGACCTGAGGAGTCGTCGTAGTCGAGCACGTCATGTGGGCATGCAATTACGCATCCTGCGCATCCGGTGCAGAGACCAGAGGTGACTACCTCGTCGTAGAGATGCTTCCATTGAAATTTTTCTGGGGCCATAGTTGGAGAGTCTGACACGCTCCGCGCCGGATTTCTATCTTCGGGCCCAAGGGTTTTTGGAATAGAGGTGCCTAGGGCCATAGGGGCGTTCCGCTGCATATTGTGGGAGAATCAACGGAACAGTTGCGGACCTGAATTCGGGGCGCAGGGTTTTGGAGATGCGATATGAGTACAACTGCAGTTCAACTCGGGAGAATCCCTGAGCCGCAAGGCGATCGAATCGACCTATCGATTGAGGGAATGACCTGCGGTGCCTGCGCTGCGAGCGTAGAGCGCGGACTCAGTGCGGTCTCCGGTGTCGCTTCAGCCCATGTCAATTTTGCGACCGAGCGCGCAACGGTAATTTTTGATCCTGCTAGCGCTGACCGCGAGATGCTTGTTGCTGCAGTAGTGGCCGCTGGTTACAGGGTCTCGGCTCCTTCTCAACCGGGTGAAATAGCGAAGCCACCAGATTCCTCAGTGACTCCTCGATTGCTTGTCAGTGTCATCCTCACCGTCCCGCTCGTGCTCATCTCGATGGTGCCTGCGCTTCAATTTGATGGGTGGGGATGGCTTGCCTTAGTGCTAGCCACACCTGTCTGGGCCTGGTGTGCCTGGCCGTTCCACACTGCTGCGGCAAGAAACCTCCGCCACGGTGCAGCGACAATGGACACACTTGTCTCTCTTGGGATCACGGCTGCGTGGCTGTGGTCTGTAGTTGCTCTGCTTCAGGGTGGCGGAGATGCTCCGATGGAGGGAATGTCGAACGGCGCAACTGAACCAGCGCTCTACTTTGAGACCGGCGCAGTAATCGTGACACTTGTTGTACTCGGACGATGGTTTGAGCGCAGAGCGCGCAACCGTGCCGGAGACTCCCTACGCGCTCTCTTCGCATTAGGGGCGCGTACCGCGTACCTTGAGGATGGCTCCGAGATACCGATCGAGGACCTGCAAGTAGGGAATCGTTTTGTGGTGCGCCCTGGAGAACGCGTCGCTACAGATGGTGTCGTCGTTGAGGGCGCATCAGCGCTAGACGTATCGATGCTCACCGGCGAGCCGATCCCAGTAGAGGTTGGGGTAGGCGACTCTGTAGTCGGCGCAACCATCAATACAACTGGCAGGCTTGTTGTGACTGCAACCCATGTTGGCTCTGACACTGCACTAGCGCAGATAGCGCGCTTAGTTGAGGAGGCGCAGGGATCCAAGGCAGAGGTTCAGAGGCTTGCCGATCGCGTATCTGGAGTATTCGTTCCAGTTGTTCTGCTTATTTCGGTGGCAACTCTTTTGGGATGGCTGCTATTTGGGGGCACATCGAATGAAGCCTTTACTGCAGCGGTAGCCGTATTAATAATCGCGTGCCCGTGCGCGCTTGGGCTCGCAACACCCACCGCGATCATGGTTGGAACCGGTCGCGGGGCAGAGCTAGGGATTCTTATCAAGGGCGGAGAGGTGCTCGAGCGCACGCGTGAGGTTGATACCGCCATCCTCGACAAGACCGGCACAATTACGACTGGAAAGATGCAGCTCGTCGCCGTGTCTGGTGCAGACCCGTCAACCGATGAGATACATAACTCGCGAGTTAACGACGAGTTGCTTCGGCTCGCTGCATCTTTAGAGGAAGCGAGTGAGCATCCAATCGCACGAGCTATTACTAACGGTGCGCGCGAAAAGGGTATTGAGCTCACCACCCCGACTGATTTCCTAAATGAGGCCGGTGTAGGGGTAGTTGGCAAGATTGATGGCAGAGAGATAAAGGTTGGACGCGCGGACTGGTGCGGCGCGCCTCAGGGGGTACTGCGCGGCGGACTCGACGAACTCATCTCCGATGCGGAGTCTCGCGGCGCTTCAGTAATCTTTATTGGCTGGGAAGATTCGATCCAGGGAGCGCTAGTGGTCTCTGACACGGTCAAGGAGACTGCAGTCGCTG
>WLHA01000176.1 GCA_009702955.1 Actinomycetota bacterium | reverse complement strand
TGATCAAACGCAGTCGCAGTCACATTCGGATTGTGATCAGCCAACACCCGCGTAATCGCAGCAGTCAACGTGGTCTTCCCATGGTCAATATGACCAATCGTTCCGATATTCAAATGCGGCTTATTACGCTCAAACTTTGCCTTACCCATAACTTCCGTCTCCTGAGGTTCGCCCACGGCCATCGCCGCGAGTGGTTTATGTCTTCTTTTCGTTTTTACCTGTTGTAATTCTTATTGCTGTAGTTCTTACTGCTCTCGTTCTTCACTGCGTTCGCTTTACTGCTGTCTGTCTTCTTAACGATTACTAGTAGCGGAGGCGGGAATCGAACCCGCGACCCCACGATTATGAGCCGTGTGCTCTAACCAACTGAGCTACTCCGCCGCCGTTGCTGCGCGTCGCAGTTTTACCCGCGCAAGCGGAGCCCCCTTACGGGATTGAACCGTAGACCCCTTCCTTACCATGGAAGTGCTCTACCACTGAGCTAAGGGGGCAAGGGGTAGGAGGTTAGCAAGCGCGAGGCTCTCGGCTACCGTGCAGGGCTGTGGGATGGATTATTAGAGCCGCCGAACCGACCGATGCCGAGGCCATCAGGGCCATCTACAACCGCGAGGTCGAGGGCTCTACCGTCACCTTTGACATGGTTGAGCGGAGCCTCGAGGAGCAGCTGACCTGGATCGCAGAGCACAGCGGAGGCCACCCGGCGATCGTCGCTGTGGACGAAAAAACCGCCCAGATACTGGGTTTTGGGAGCCTGACGGCCTATCGCCCACGCCCTGCCTACTCAATAACAGTCGAGGACTCGGTGTACGTGAGAGACGATTCTCGTGGGCTTGGGCTCGGCCAGGGCATCCTCGACGAATTGGTCCGCCTCGCCGGGCTGCACGGGTATCACTCAATAATTGCGAGAATTGTTGGGGATCATGAGGCCTCGATCAAGCTCCATGCCTCCGCTGGGTTCATTCAGGTAGGGCGTGAGACCGAGGTTGGGCGCAAGCACGGCCGCTGGCTAGACGTGGTTCTGATGCAGAGAATGATCTAACGGAATTATCTAGGGGCCTCCAACATCTAAGGGCCTCCAACTCTTAGTTGTCACACCCCTGTTTTAGAGTCGAACATATGTTCGACCGATTGAATCAACTCACCACAGAACTCCAGACCTTCATCTCCTCCCTCGAGGTTGATTGCGTTGATCCTGCCGGAGCTCGCTTATTGGTGGAGATCGCCGAGCGAGTTCGTAGCGCTGGCGATTCTCTGCGCACTGTTGCGGTTGGCCAGGTTGAGCGCACTAACGCTTGGAAGGGTGAGGGAGCAAAGAGTATTTCTGAGTGGCTCTCTACCGAGACAGATTGCGCCCACTATGAAGCTCAGTCTGTGGTGGTGCTCGCTAATCAACTGCAGCACTTGCCTGTTGCGACTGCAGCGTTGCTCTCAGGGGATCTCTCGGGCACGCAGGCTGTTGAGGTTGCGCGAGGTGCGATCGTTGCGCCTAATACTGAGACACAACTCTTGAATCTCGCTAAGCATGTAACGGTGCGCGATCTACGCGATGCAACCTCTCGTGTAGTTGCAGCAGCCACTGATGAAGCAGAGCGACACAGGCAGGTCCACAAATCACGATTCTTAAAATCGTGGACAGATCTCGATGGCTCGTTCAATCTAAAAGCACCCATGACGGTTGCTAATGGTGCGCTGGTAATGGCAGCGCTAAAGCCGATACAGGATGAGCTCTTTAAGTCGGCGCGCAAGAGTGGTGCACATGAAAGACCGGAGGCCTACGGAGCAGATGCGCTTATGGCGCTCTGTGAGAAGGCTAATCACGCTGCCCCAGCAGCACGGGCGAGCGCAAACAAGGCAACCCGCCCTAACGCGGTCATGCATATTCGTGTCGACATAGATGCGCTGAAGCGTGGGCATACCGAGCACGGTGAGATATGTGAAATTGCTGGAGTTGGCCCGATACCAGTGGCGACTGCAACAGAGTATTTGGGCGAGGCCTTCTTAAAGCTTCTTGTAGTCGATGGAGTAGATATCAAGACGGTTGCGCATATGGGGCGGCACATCCCTGCGCCATTGCGCACAGCCGTTGAGGAACGTGACCGCGTCTGCCAGGTACCGACTTGCGATATGAGTATCGGACTAGAGATGGATCACATCGTGCCCTTCGCCGAGGGCGGCCCTGCATCTCTCGAGAACCTTGTGACGCTCTGCAAACGACATCATCTTCAAAAAACGCACGATGGTTATCGGCTCGTGAAACGCGCACAAGTAGCGGTTGAGGGAGACGACAAGCAAGCAGGAGCCTGGGAGTGGCGCGGGCCGCCATCGCTTAGAGAAACGGGGTAGCCGGGGGGCCAGCGCAGATCAGCGCGAGCAGCCAAGCAAAGAACGAGAGGCGAGAGCGAGAAGGCAGCGAGAAGAGAGTGAGTGAGAGAGAGAAGGCAGAGCAGAGTGGCCAGAACGCGCCAATCCGAGCTGCGCTCGCCCTCAAGGCCTCACTAATGGCCTCACTAACAGCCTCACCTACATCCTTAGAAACAGCCTTACTTACAGGCCGGCTAAGCCCCAAACCGGGGGTAATCCTCTTACGCCTTGCTCTTTCATACTGCTTTGAGTGGGCCCGGGAGGATTCGAACCTCCGTAGCTTACGCAGCTGGTTTACAGCCAGCCCCCTTTGTCCACTCGGGTACGGACCCAGAGAGGCGTAGAGTAGCGCACTGATAAGCGACCACTTCTAGGGAGAACAATGCCAAGTTTCGATGTCGTCTCAGAGATTGATATGCAGGAGCTGCGAAATGCCATTGATCAGGCACAACGCGAGCTCACAACCCGGTTCGATTTCAAGGGGACCGACTCCTCCATTGAGCTAAAGGACAAGGCCATCATCCTCAACACCGAGAGCGAGCAGCGCCTACAAGCGCTAGTTCAGGTACTCGAGGAGAAGCTCGTAAGGCGCAAGGTTTCGCTCAAGTCGCTCTCCTACGGCAAGGTCGAGGAGGCCACCAAGGGGCGTGCCCGCCAGAGCGTCGCTCTCGTCGAGGGCATTAGCGACGACAAGGCCCGCGATATCGGCAAGTTCGTAAAAGCCCTACCTTTAAAGGGTATTCAGCACCAAGTGCAGGGCAACCAGTTGCGAATTATCGGAAAGAAGCGCGACGACCTCCAGGAGACGATCGCTGCGCTTACCGAGCACGACTTCGGCGTGCCTCTGCAGTTCAATAATTTCCGCGACTGAGGCCGGGCGGAGTCCAAGCCCAGAATCGCTGAGTGCCCTACTGAGCAGCAGTGAGGGACTCGCGCTTGCGATCTAGGGCCATGAAGGCCAGCACCGCTACCCCGTACATGCAGAGGGCAGCGATCTGGACCACTCGAAACCCGTAGGCCATGGCAAGAATTGTTGTCGTTACAGAGCCAATTACTGAGAAGAAGCCGTTTACGGCCCATCCCCATGCGACATATTCATCTGGGTGCGGGCCGAGCCCTGAGACAACCCCGAGGCCGAGCGGCATGAACATCCCTAGGCAGAGCCCAAGCGGGGCGAGGAGAACAACTGTTACAACGACCCGAATCCCGAAGGCTGCTGGTAGGAGCGCATCGGTAATTGGGTCGAGGGCAAATAGGTAGAAGACCCCAAGCACCGCCAATGCGGCGCCGCTAGTAATCACGGCACGGCGAGGAGAGGCAGCGAACCTCTTACTCAGCAGTGCCCCTAAACCTGTGAAGACCAAGATCGATGCGAGGGTAACTGTCAGCGAATAAGTGGGGTAGCCAAGGAATCTCACGAGTCTTTGGATCATGGATATCTCATAGAGCATGAACCCGAGGCCAAGCGCTGCGAAGTAGAGCGCGGAGCGACCCTTAGCTGGAAGCGCCCTCCACTCCTTCCTCACAAAAATGAATGGAGCAAGTAGGAAGACTGTGGCGTAACCGATCGCTACAAGGAGCAGTAGTAGCAGCACTCTCTCGCCGATTACATCCTCGGGGTTATTCGTTGAGAATGGCTGAGTGATATTCGAGAGCACCGAGCCGAACCCTGAGAAGTGCCAGAAGAACGGGCGATCGTCCTGGACTGCAAATATTTCGCGTGGATATCTTGCAGCGATGGCGTTGGCCGCTTCACTAGATGGAGCGGCCGCGAGTTTCCCAACGATTCCTCCGTCGGTATATCCACCCGGAGCGTAAGCAACGCCAGCGAGCGGAACTGTAGGCACGGCAGCGTTGAACCGCGCGACTTCCTCTGGCGTAAATGGGGTGCGCTTCACCATAATTGTTGAGAGGTCACCGGTTTTATTTGTGACAAACGACGAGACGATGATGTGCTGCGAAGGATCTGCCACGCCGATCTTGGAGAGCGC
>WLHA01000175.1 GCA_009702955.1 Actinomycetota bacterium | reverse complement strand
GGCGTGAGGATTAGGCGATCTTTGCGGCGCAGGGCATATCCGTTAGCAATGATTGAGTCGCTAGCTTGGTCAGCGGTATCCGGATAGGAGCCAACTAGGCGGAGGGTATGGAGCAAAACATTTTCAACCACGATGCCTGATGATACCGGTGCCGAGTCGAAGCGCCATTGCTTATTGGCTACTAGATCGTTTCGGCTACTAGATCGGTTTGGCTATTAGAGCGGTTTGGCTATTAGAGCGGCCCCGATAGCCGCGACGCAGCCGCCTCAGCGCCGGTAGGCTCGCACTCCGGTGGCTTAAGCGTCATCATAAAATGACTAAGGAGACAGCCAGGCGATGAGCACAGTCCTCGGATCAGGAACCACGGTATTCACAAACCCACCAGTAACAGGTGTCTGGCGCATGCTCAATACGCCTGACGACGTTCTCTCCTTGATGGACGAATCTGCGGAGGGTGTCATTGCCGGAGTCAAGGATGCGGGCGCAACCTTCCTTGCCCCGATCTTCGACGAACTAACCGCCGTTGTCTGTTTCTCTGGTACTCCCATGAGCCACATTGGAATTGTGAGCCGTGAGTATCGAGTGCCTTGCCTTATGGCTACAACCCTGGATCCGGTCCCTGCGGATGGGGATATGGTCGAGGTCAACTGCGAAGAAGCTGTTGGCACGGTAACGGGGCTCAAGTGAGCGAAGTAGGCGTACCTCCGGGGAGCAATCCTGTGCCTGCGCGAGTCCAGGACGATATTGATTACCACGGGAAAATATCTCAAGCCATGACGGCGGAGCGCACCGCTCTTGCCTCAGCGCTGATCCCTGTCACTCCGTACATTCTCGTCGCGTGTATTGAGTGCTACCGCCGATACCCGGAGATGATGCGCACAATTGCTGCAGCCATGGACCCCTCTGAGATAGGTGCAGCAGGTCGAGTCCCCGGCAATCAGATCGATGCGGTGCACCTCTGGTCAATCTCTAATCTGCCGCTCGTTGCGCGTCAGGTCCTAGGCCCGATAGGGATGCTCACTCAAGAGCAAGATCTAGAGACGCTCTCAACCGTTTTTGATTTCTGGAATCCTGCAGCTAAGGCATTCCGAGGCGATGGCACAAGACAAGCGTGGGATACCGGACTTACCGTCCCCGCTTACGGACCAGAGATAATCACAGCGTTAATGGATGCCGCAATCCCGGTCACCCATGAAGATAGACCCTTAATTGCTAGGGCTAATGCATCACTTACATCGTTCCTGTTTCTTCTCTACTTCGATACGCGCGCGGGGTATCAAGACACTGGTCCGTACCAGCTTCCCGATGGTCGTGTGATGCTTGTGCGCGACTTCAACGAGATGGGCGTTGGTCACTTCCCGTGGAGCGCTGAGATTTGCGGCGATCTTCCGTACGCCAATCTTACGATTGGTTTCATCATGCGAGATGTAGAGGTGACCTGCAACGACTGGGGTACCTCTACAACTAACCCATCTGATTATATGGAGAACGTAGAGGCGATTGCGTTGGTTGATCCCTCTAATGCGGGATGGCGAGTACTCGGCCTCGCAGATCTCGCACCACTCACTAAATCAGTCCTAAGTGCGCAGCGCTCCCTCTATCGAATGATTGCAGGAATGACTCGCAAAGAGAAAATTGATGCAGGAGCGTACGTTTACTTCTCGTTCTTGTTGCCATTCGCTCGCATCGCAGGTGTTGAGCAGGAACTCGACTGGAGTGTTCCTCGTGACAGTCTCGACCTGTACGAACTGCTCTCCATGATCGAGGAGACACCTACGGTAGAGCCCGATCCGACGGTGGCCTATTACGCACCGCTTGCCTAGGAACAAGAACCTGCGAGTTAGAACTCAAGGCTTGAGAGCCCAGACTCCCAAGCCTTAGAGCGCTTAATTGCCTCTCTCCAACGCTCTCGATCAAGTACCGCACTCGGCTCAACAGTCTCCCGAGGGCGCCACGTCTGACCGATCTCGCTAATTGACGCGAAGGACCCGATTGCAACATGCCCTAGTAGCCCTGCGCCAAGCGTCGTAGCTTCACGCACCGGAGATAACTCAACCGGACGTTGCGCGGCATTAGCTAGGGCTTGAATAAAGGTCTTATTAGCGCTCATGCCGCCATCGACGCGCAGAGTCTTGAGGGCGAGCCCCGAATCAACCTCTGCCGCCTCGACTAGGTCTGCCCCACGGTGCGCAACTCCCTCTAGAACACTTCGCGCAATCTCAGCGGTCCCGGTTCCACGCGTTAAGCCAAAGAGCGCACCTCGTGCCCCAAAATCCCACTCAGGGGTCCCGAGTCCGAGAAGAGCCGGAACGAATACAACCCCTCCGGCATCTACACATGATGCGGCGAGTGAATCACTCTCAGCAGCATCAGCGATGATCTCCAAACCATCTCGCATCCACTCAACGCATGTACCAGCGGAGAGCATGATGGCCTCGGTTGCCCAAGTGTTGACGCCATTGTGACGCCAGCCGATTAGAGGGAAGGTCCCGTGTGCTGTCCGAGCCTCGTTCGTTGGTGCATTGGTCCCAGTGCAGACATCGAGCATCCCGCCGGTCCCAAATGTGATCTTGGCGAGGCCTGGTTCAATGCAGCCTTGACCGAGCATGGAGGCTTGTTGATCTCCAACCATCGCAACGATTGGTGGCTTGCCCGGAACTCGCTCGGCAACCCCAATTACTCCGCAGGTGTCAACAATCCTGGGGAGCGACGCCTCGGAGATGCCGAGAGCGTCGAGTGGCTTTGGCGCCCAGGAGGTTGCCCCATTCTGCGTGAGGAGAGTTACCCCTGCATTTGAAGGGTCGATAGCGTGTACGGAACCACCAGAGAGCGTCCATGCAATCCACGAATCTACGGTGCCTAAGCAGAGATCACGGCTGCGCTCTGCGTCGAAGTTATCTAGCAACCATGAGAATTTTGTCGCCGATGAATTAGGGGCAAAGCGTAGGCCCTGCGCTTGAAGCTCAAGGCATGTAAATACCGTACGGAGATCCTGCCATCCGATCCCGGGGCCAATTGGCTCACCTGTGACTCGGTCCCAGACCACCACTGATGCGCGCTGGTTGGTGATTGCAACTCCCGATACCGATCCATTTACCTCGCCTGCAACTTGGGTTGCGAGTTGCAGTGCAGCGCTAGCCATCGCAGCTGCATCAAACTCAACGAGGCCTGGAGCAGGTGAGTCAGGGAGAAGTGGTAGCGCCGCCTCGTTAGAGACAGTTGCGTCATCGTGAACTATCGACGCGCGTATCGACGATGTTCCAACATCGATGACAAGAATGCTCATCTCTGGCTCTTTTCTAAGGCCACTCTGGCCCGCCCCAAGGGTCTGGAAGACCTAGTTTTCCAGGGTTTAGAACACCATTCGGGTCGAGTGCTTGTTTGAGGTCTCCGAGCACGCTTAGCCCCTCGCCTAGTTCGTCTTGCATGAACCTAGAACGGTTAAGTCCAACGCCGTGGTGGTGAGAGAGCGCACCCCCGGCCTCTAGTACTGCGCGCTGCCCTGCATTCCAAGCGCTGATGTAATACGACTCGCGCTGCTCCGCAGGTGGGTTACCGGCAAATGTGAAATAGAGGCAGGCTCCATCGGAGTATGCGTGGCTTTGGTGCGCACTTGCAACCATTGTGTGCTCAAGCGATCTAAGCGCTTTCGTCGCAGCAGCATAAATCTCTGCACACTTTGACCAGGGTGCGGAGATCTCCATTGTGTCAACGACGAAGCCACGTCTAATCAAAGACTCGAGAGCACTCACATCGTTACGGTGCCCCATCCACTGCTCCACGAGTGCTTCATCAAGTCGCTCAGCGCCGATAGACATGCACTCTTCGTCAACAATCCCCATGACAGCATCAATAAGCGCTGGGTCTCCCTCGTCCATTACTAGAAGGACTTGACGGTCGCCGGTCTTGTAGGAGCGATCCCCCTCAATCTCGTCATAGTGACGCAGCACTGCAGGCGTCGCCCCGCGATGAAGGATTCGCCGGCAGACCTCTAGGCCATCGGCAAAAGTTGCGAGGGAATACGCGCTGCGACGTTGATAGGTGGGGAGAGGGTGCAGTCGAAGCGTCGCCTCAGTGATTACACCAAGCGTCCCCTCAGAGCCAACAAAGATACGGTTGAGTTCGGGCCCGATTGCGCTGCGAGGAGCATCGCCGGTGCGAATGATGCGGCCATCTGCGAGTGCTACTTCAAGGGCGACAACCATGTCCTCGATTTTCCCGTAACGCGTTGAGTACTGCCCAGCTCCGCGACAAGCCACCCAGCCACCAACAGTTGAGAGAGCCATGGATTGCGGCCAATGCCCAACGGTCACGTTGTGCTCAGACTGGAGCGTCTCCTCGAACCATGTTCCAAAGGTGCCGG
>WLHA01000174.1 GCA_009702955.1 Actinomycetota bacterium | reverse complement strand
GGGTAGCGGAAGGCCGCACTGATGTATTAGTTCTACTGTTAGAGCCACTCCGAGCTCCAGTAGTTGATCTCGATGCGCTAGCGCTCCCTCTGGAGGAGCCAGATGAGCGCGTAGCAGTCCCAATAGGGGCGCCTACCTCGGATCGCGTACGCCCTCTCGACTCCGCACTCCCACGGGTGGCGGTGCCGGGTGCGGAAGTCGTCCGTCTGGTCGATTCCCCGCTCCTTGGCGTCGACTTCTCGGCCGGCCGAACGGTTCTGGTCTTCGCATTGATGGGGTCATGGTCGCGCTTCAAGGTGTGGCTTCACCCTCTCCCAATCCTCGCCGACGTTCGGCGATCTCGATTTGAAAGCACCAGAGCTTGAGGATGAATCGATACCGTCAACGCTGATAAAACGCGGAACTGGTCCCCTGATCAGCCCGAGACTTGCTGCCTTGGACGCAATCTTCGATGGGGCTGAGGCCTCCGCATATGCAAGACGCTCTGACTGATATTCAGCCTGTGCAGCCTGAGTCTCAACGGTGAGAGTCCGAAGGCGAATCTGCCCTTGCGACACGAACGACTGGAATATGAAGGCCGCGAGGATGACAAGCCCAGCAATTAGTGCAAGCCCACGAATGATCGCTGACCTGGCGTGGTGACGGCGACGCGCTTGCTCATCAACGACGCGCAGTTGAGGCGCAGCTTTTGGCGCTACTCGTCGCTGAACTGTGCGGGCGCCTGGCTGATTAGTACGCGTGCGTGCCGGGGCGCGAAGGGTTGCGGTCATGCGAGGCGCTCTGCAACACGGAGCAACGCGCTACTTGCGCGAGGATTCTCCTCGACTTCGATCTCGCTCGGGCGCTCGGGCTTGCGCGTTACGAGCCTCACAAGCGGTGCCTCTGCCGGAGCTACTGGGAGATCTGGGCGACCCAGTTTTGGTCCGCGACCTGCCCATTTATTGAATCGCTGCTTAACCATGCGGTCCTCGAGGGAGTGGTATGCAAGAACCAAGACGCGACCGCGCGGTGCAAGTAGGTGCACAGATTCGTCGAGCCCAGCGTCTAACTGCTGCAGTTCGCGATTGACCTCCATACGAATGGCCTGGAAAGTACGTCGAGCGGGGTGCCCGCCCTTTCTGCGAGCAGGCGCAGGGATCGCAGCCTTAATCGCATCGACTAGGTCGCCGGTCGTAACAAGTGGTCGCCTCGCAAGGACTTCGCGGGCGATGCGAGAGGCAAACCGCTCCTCGCCGTAGGAGGAGATGATCGAGGTGAGATCAGACTCTTCATAGGTATTTAGGACATCTGCAGCGGTGATCCCCTGCGAGGAGTCCATACGCATATCAAGGGGTGCCTGGTCCCAGTATGAGAAGCCGCGCTCTCGCTTATCGAGTTGCGGGCTACTTACCCCTAGGTCAAAGAGAATTCCCACTATGTCCCCCTCAGTCTCTCGTCGAACGGTCTCGGCAAGATCCGCGAACCCCGCATGGACCACCGAGGCACGCTCACCAAACTCAGTAAGCGCTTCCCGAGCTGCTGCCACGGCGATCAGGTCTCGGTCGATACCGAGGACCCGAAGGTCAGGGCGTGCTGCAAGAAGTAGGCGTGAGTGCCCAGCGCCACCGATCGTGCAATCCACGACCGTGCCCTCTGGAACCTCAACAAGGTGATCGATTACCTCCCGTGCCATTACCGGGCGGTGCTCGAACTCCTCGCTTACCAACTTCTTGCTCCCGTAGTTGTTCTTGGATTCGTTCTCTGGTCCATCAACAGTCCCTCGGACGACTTAGTCGTGCGCATTGGTTGTCTCTCCAAGCACACAAGGGCGAAAGCGGGCGGAGTGGGGCTTTCTCCCGTGCCACCCGAAGGACTGTTGATGGGCCGGAGTTCGGTCCCACCTGTCAAAAATTGCTATTCACTCCCTAATTTCCTTACTTATTGCTCTCTTGCTGTCTTGCTTCTTGCTGTTTTTTCTGGTCGCTCTGGCTCTACTCAACCGGTGGCTCCGGCTGGGCTACTTAGATAATTCCGAGATCCGCTAGGTCCGGAGAGGTTGCGAGATCCTCAAGACCCACTGTCTCGAGCTCTCGCCAACGAATTGCGTCCCAGATCTCGATGCGCTCATCAATCCCGACGACGATTACCTCGCGGTCAAGGCCTGCGAGTTCGCGCAGGGTTGCGGGGACAGCGACGCGCCCCTGGAGATCGATCTTGCAGCGACGCGAGTTGCCGATAAAGGCTCTAGCTGCGTTGCGCTGGCGGGTACCTCGGCGCGCTGCCTCAGTAACACGGCCGCGAACCTCTTCAAAAGTGTCATCGGGGTAGACGGCGATGCAGCGATCAAGGCCTGGAGCGACGTGGCAGCCGTCAGCGAGCCCAGCACGAAATTCAAGGGGCATAACCACCCTGCCCTTCGTGTCTAGGGAGTGCTGATAACTCCCCTCAAAGCCCCTCGACATTTTATTTCGCCTTGTTTTATAGGCCCGCCTGTAACAGCAGCCCTCGCAATCGGCACCGGGATTCCGGCACCTCTAACCCCACGAGCGCCACCTTACGCCCCACTTGCCACCATGTCAACCCACTAAGCCCCACTTTCTACCACCACCTATTTTGAGAGGTCCCTCCCGTAGGTACCTGTATCGCTGCCTGTAGGGTCAGGGAATGCGCTTATGGCTTCGGATCCTGCTCTTCGTCTGCGGGGTCGTCATCGGAGGCGCATCTGTAGGCGCTCTCCTCCTGGTTCGCCTCGGGGTGGCCCCTTATGACGTCCTGAACTCAGGGATCGCTAAGCAGAGCGGGCTCGACGTTGGAACCACGTCGTGGATTGTTGGAGCAGCATCAATCCTCGGTGCCTGGGCACTTGGCCGACGCCCACGCCCATTCTCTGTAGCTGCGGTCATTGGCTTCGGGGCGATGATCAATCTGATGCTCAATACCTTTGATGAGCCGGTATCGCTGCTCTCAAGGTCGCTCATCTTGGGGGTGGCGTTAATCGCTCTCTGGGGAGCGATCACCCTGCTATTACTCGCACGCCTTGGGGCCGGCCCTGCAGAGGAGCTGATGTTGGCGATAGTTGCACGCGGCGTCCACCTTCGCCATGCCCGATGGGGAATCGAGGCGGTTCTCTTCACTGCGGGTTTTGCGCTCGGCGGACAGGTAGGGGTCGGGACAGTAATCCTCGTACTCGCTACCGGGCCTGTGCTTGCTTGGGTCTTGCCACCACTCGAGGGATGGCTCCACGAGCCCATACATATCGAGGCTCCACCAGTTATCTAGCGATCTAGACAGCAATCTAGAACTCGATCTCGCTAGTTGTTGATATCGAGATTCGAGCTCCGCGGCATCACCTAAAGCGCAATCACTACCTGAAGAGTTCGCCTCTAAATAGAGTGAGCAGAGCGCCGTGCTTCGTCACGGCACCAGCGCAGGTACGAGACAACATCACTCGCTACTGGCTCTGCATTACTCCCGTACTGAGTCTCTATACGAAACTCCAAGTACGCGCGGTCTGGAATCGGCAAGAAGGGAGCATGCATCCACCAGCCCTTAGGCGATAGGCGAAACGCTGCACCAATAGCGGTCGGCCAAAGAGAAGGATGGCGCAGAACCGCAGAGAATACAGGACCGATTGAGGAGCTAATCGAGGTCTCCTCGGTCGTGGATATCGGCATTGCTTCTAGGACGATTCGTCACTTGTGGGGCGCATACGAAAGCGATCAGCCACCCCTGAGAGCGGGCCGTTCTTCATCGTGTCTCCAAGGTTTGCAATACCTGCCTTACCCATCGCTCGAGCATTTCTCTCGATTACGAGAAGCGACACAAGCATTCCTAAGAATCCAACTACACCAAGCAGCAGAACCTGAGTGAAGGTCAGTACGAGGAGAACCAGCCCTGCAACGAAACCAAGCGCCGCCCAACGAATGTTTCTCGTGGCGTGTCGGTAGAGGGTTGTCTCAGATACTTGCTGAACTAGTTGTGGATCTGTGGCTGTGAGATTTGCCTCAATCTCTCTGAGGATTCTCTGCTCATCATCGGAAAGCGGCATTGGCATTTTCGACCCTGGAGTTAGCGGACACGTAGTGCCCGATCGACATCATTATCGGCGCACTTAGTGAGCCGTCAGTATCCTAACTTAGCGAACGGCAATTCTCCTAGCGCCGTCGATCCAGCAAGTAGTCAGAATCTAGGCGGCAAGTAGGCAGCATCTGGGCAGAGCTTCTGGGGGACGTATAGGCAGCCCTCTAGCCGGGGTCCCTCTCTCGCCCTCTGCGACTTTGGGTGCGAGGCTGTTCAGGCTCTGCGAGCGGCCCATACAGTGAACCCTTTCTGTCTGCCCTAACTCTCCCATTGTCGATCTCGGAACCGGGCCCGACAGAGTCGTCTCCGAAT
>WLHA01000173.1 GCA_009702955.1 Actinomycetota bacterium | reverse complement strand
TGAGGAGCTCACCGAGACGGCAACAGCCTGCAACCTCATCGCAGGACGAGACATCAGTCGCGATGAATTACTCGAGGCCTTTATAGACAGGTACTCATCGATGCTCAACTCTCTCGATGTAGTGCTTAGCGATTATCGATCACGACTCGGTACGTTGAGTACTCGAGTACGTATCGAGTTAGCCGGTGAGGCATTCGAGGGTGTCGCCGAGGGTGTGAGCGATGACGGAGGCCTCGAGGTGCGCACGGATGCTGGAGTGCTACGCATCATCACAGCAGGCGATGTTGTGCATCTCCGACCGGTCTGATCGGCAAGCTCCTAGACACGCGCAATTTATGGCTCGCGATTTGCGGCGCGCGATTTGCGGCGCGCGATTTGCGGCGCGCGATTTGCGGCGCGCGATTTAAGGCTCGAGCGTTGTGCTCAATAGATCGCGCCATGCGCTCTGCAGCTGAAGCGTTATAGGCCCTGGGGCCGAGGAGAGACTCACTCCATCGACAGCACCAATAGCCTGTATTTCACGAGTGCTAGATGTTAGGAACGCCTCGCTAGCGCCTGCTAGCGCCGCGAGTGGCAGGTCTCGCTCCTCGCATGGGATGCCGATCCTGTCGGCGAGCTCAATAACTAGCGCGCGCGTTACCCCTGCGAGACACCCGCTACTTAATGCGGGAGTAACGAGGACCCCATCTTGTAGAAGGAATACGTTGGATCCGGTTCCCTCACAGAGAGCATCGCGCGTGTTCGCGAATATCGCCTCGCTCGCTCCATGATCCTTAGCAAAGGTAAGTGCGCGCACATTCTCGGCGTAGGAGGTGGTCTTGAGCCCGGCAGTTGCGCCGCGTTCATTGCGAGTCCATGGCACGGTCACTACAGATGCTGTTGCCGGCCAATCAGTCAAGTGCCCTACCGCAATCACTGCGGTCACTGGTGAAGAACTTTGATCAGAACCAAGGGAGGATTCGCCTCCAGTAATAGTCACGCGCATGCGGCAATCAGGTAGCGCATTCATTGCGATGACATCATCCGCAGCGCTGCGTAGTACCTCGTCGCTCGGGAGCGAGAGCCCTAATGCTGCGGCGGAGTGCTCAAGGCGAAGACGATGGCGACCCCATGCGAATGGAACTCCTGCGTAGACCCGGAGAGTCTCAAAGACTCCATCGCCGACAAGGAAGCCATGGTCTGAAGGAGCGATGCGTGCCTCAGAATCGGAGACCATTGCCCCGTTTAGCCAGAGAATCATCGTGGAGTAATCATCGTGAAATCGTCATCGTGGAATCACTTGATTCTGGCGTTAATTTTACGCTTGGTGCCGACGGAGGAAGCGAGCAGACGGGCTGCCTTTAGCTCGGTCTCCTCCCATTCATCTTTAGGATTCGACCCGACAGTGATGCCAGCCCCCACGCCGAGAGTCGTCTCGCCGGACGCGATTGTGAATGTGCGAATAGCCACCGCTAGGTCTGCTCGATTGTTTGCGGTATCGATCCACCCAACTGCTCCGCAGTAATAACCGCGCGGTGTTGGCTCGAACTCCTCAATCGCTGAGAGAACCCGAGGCTTGGGTGCACCTGTGACGGAGGCAGGCGGGAGCGTGGCGCGAAGCAACTGCGCTAGGTCCACTCCGGGAGCGAGTGTGCCCGTGACGGTACTGACTAGGTGATGGAGCCCGGGGTGTGGCTCTAACGCGCAGAGCACTGGGACCGAGACCGATCCATACGTGCAGACGCGCCCGAGGTCATTGCGGGCGAGGTCAACGATCATGATGTTCTCAGCGCGATCCTTCGTGCTCTCGAGTAGGTCCGCTGCATCGCGCGCTGTGCCTTTGATGGGGCGAGTCTCGACTCTACGACCTTCAATGCTTAAGAATCGCTCGGGTGACGCAGAGACAATCGAGATATCCCCGGTGCGGATCAAGGCCGCGTGCGGAGCAGGATTGTTTCGATCTAACGCATCGAACAACTCGACATCATTTGCCACGGCATCACACGTAAGTCGGCGAGTGAGATTTACCTGGTAACACTCGCCCGCTCTCTCGAGCCCGATAATCGCCTCGACCCCAGCCTCGAATGCTTGGCGGTCAAGACTGCTTCTCCACTCACCGACTAGATGGGTATCTCCGACTCCGGGTCGAGCATTCTCAAGAGCTCGTCTTAAGAGCAGTACCCCTAAGCCCTCCCCCTCAATCCTCGGTGCTCTATCTGGAGCGAGTGTTATGCGCGCTCCGAAACGTGTCAGGAGCAGGTCGGGGAGGGTTGTGGCAGGGCGAGGAGATCTCAGCTGCTCTATCTCTCGGCCCAACTCGTAGGCAATTGCCCCTGCCCACCACCCTGGCGGTAGCGAGCTGAGTGCATCGAGAGCCTGGGGTCCAGAGACGTGGCGCCTCTCCTGAGGATCTATGGCAATTATGGTATTCGCGCCGTCGCGAACAACGGCTAGGTCCTCGTATGGGTCGAGTAGACGCAGTATTGAACCGGCGAGCACGCATGCGACGTTATCCGCCCACACGAATCAGCGCCCAAAAGGCCCCAGAAGTCGCCCGCCCCAGAAGTCGCCCAAAGTTATGTGAGCGCGAGGGCATACGGGGCTTCCTTAACTACACTCAGAGCCATCGTGGCTCCCCCTAATAGACCTACTTCCCCAAATTCAGATAGCGCTAAGGCGGATTCTCAGAGGAATCCCCGAGCGAGCGCAAGAGGTGCTGCCCGCAACAGGCCCAGTGCTCCTCAGGGCGCTGGGAAGGGTTTCTCGCTCCCTCGTGTATCGCCGCGTGCTCGCCAAACATTCCTGCGCAGGTACGTAACTGCATTGGCTGTAACTCTCTGCGTAGTCGTTACCGGGGTATTCGCAGTCAATATTGCGGTGAGTGCGAAAATTGCAGATATTGGACGCGTCAGGGGACTCGACCTCCCGTCTAGCCCAGGCAAAGCTGGGAACTACTTGGTACTTGGATCCGACTCGCGGGCCTTCGTCGAGAATGAGACACAAGCCAACGCGTTCGGGACAACAGCGGAGGCCGGGGGAACACGATCTGACACTCTCATGGTTGTCCACGTTGACCCGGAGGCGAAGACCTCCCTGCTGGTCTCCTTCCCAAGAGATCTTCTCGTGGACATACCGGGGCGCGGTAAATCGAAGATCAATGCTGCATTTAACGATGGACCGCAGAAAGTCATCGACACTATTGAGCAGAATTTCCAGATCGATATCAATCACTATGTCGAGTTGAACTTCGAGGCGTTCATGGGTGTTGTCAATGCGATTGGGAACGTTCCCGTATATTTCCCGGCGCCTGCACGTGACACTTTCTCGGGGCTAAATGTCGCCCTAGCGCCCGCTTGCGTACCTCTCGACGGGAACGCAGCGCTTGCCTACGTTCGCTCTCGGCATCTTGAGTACTACGACGCAGGAACGAAGCGCTGGACCTCTGTGGATGCAATCCCTGATATCGGTCGCATCGGGCGCCAGCAGAGTTTTATCCGGCGCCTAGCGCAGGTTGCGGCTCAGAAAGCAGGCAAAAACCCCTTTACTGCTAACCGCATGGCGAACGCAGTGATCCCTCAGCTGACTGTTGATGAGAGCCTAGGAAAGACTGAGATCTTCCAGTTGGTCAATACATTCCGGCAGGTGAATCCAAACGACACCAGCAGCATTGAGATGGTCACCGTGCCCAACAAGGGCGGGCCAACTTATCAAGGGCAGCAGGTTCTTTATTTAGATCAGCCTGCAGCCGAGGCTGTAATCGCTCGCCTGCGCACCTTTGGCGGCTCGGTTAAGACCTCAACAGAGAAGCCAATCAAGATTGTCCCTTCGCAGGTAAGTCTGCGCGTATTAAACGGCTCGTCTACCTCTGGTCTCGCAGGATCAACGTTGACCTCTATGCAGAAGTACTCCTTCGTTCCATCAGGAATGGGGAACGCCGGCAGTGTTAGCGAGACTCAGATCCGCTACCAGCATGGTCAGCGTGAGGCCGCTCGCTTGGTCGCGACCTATCTAGGCGGGGTCGGGAGACTCATTGAGGATAAGTCGCTTATAGATGCAGATGTGTCGCTAGTAATCGGGCCTGATTTTGTCGGGGTGCGTGCTCCTGGTTCGACCGGAGCTAGCGGCTCCTCAGGATCGAAGCCCACCCCAAGCACGACTGCTCCGCGTGGCTCGACAAAACCTGGGGCCCCTGCGACACCTGCTTGCTAAGTGCTCTTGCTGAGGGCTCTTGCTGAGGGCTCTTGCTAAGGGCGTCTGCTAACGGCTCGCTCCATTTAGAGATTCAAACGAGTTTCGTTCAAGGTTTGGTCAAGCCGACGGTGCTGGGGGTTTAGACTCTCGCCCTGTGAGCGATGTAGCTGTTATCGGAGCTGGGTATGTGGGGATCACCACTGCCGCATGCCTAGCCCACTTGGGC
>WLHA01000172.1 GCA_009702955.1 Actinomycetota bacterium | reverse complement strand
TCGAATGCGGGGTCATAAAGACCTTGACGTTCTGGGTATGAAGGAGCCATGGAGCTTGTTTCGCTTTCGTCGTTCGTCGGGTCTGAGACTCCGCCAGACTCTCTCGAGCCCTGAATAACAGTTACCTCAGGTATTGGATTCACCGACGGGACGACATTGGCCCGTTTGGTCCCCACAAGATACACGATGGGTCTCTCTAAACTCCAACAATTAGAGCCTCAGGCCCCTCCTAATAGAGAGGGCCTAATAGAGAGGGCCTAACTCAGCAGAGAGCGTGCGATCTGGGAGATCTGGATCTCGTCGGTACCGGCGTAGATCTGTAGCACCTTGGCGTCACGTGCCAACTGCTCTACCTCGTACTCGGCCATGTAACCATTTCCTCCGTGCAGCTGCACTGCCTCGAGGGCAACCTCCATGGCTGCGCGAGCCGAGTAGAGCTTCATCACTGATGCTTCAGCGAGCTCAAGAGCAACGCCGGCAGCGGACTTCTCGATGCTGCGGAAAACAAGATTCTCAAGGTTGAATCTCGCCATCTCCATGCGGGCCAACTTGTCCTGAATGAGCTGGTGCTCACCGATCGGCTTACCAAAACGAACGCACTCCTTTGCATAGGCGATGCTCAGCTCGAGGCAGCGGTCAACGATTCCAAGTGCCATTGCTGCAACACCAACACGCTCAATCGAGAACGCTTGCTTTGCACCCTCGCGGTAAGGAACATCCTCGGTCTCACCAAGAAGGCGGTCCTTGCCTACGCGAACATCCGAGAGGAAGAGCATTCCAGTCGGCGATGAGTGCATACCCATCTTGCGCATTGGCTTGGTCTGCTCAAAACCCTCCATGCCTTTATCGAGTACAAAGGAGAGGATCTTGCGCTCCGAGGGTGGGTTACCTTCGTCGAGTTTGCAGATTAAAACAGTGGTATCAGCGTATGGGCCGTTTGTAATAAACGTCTTTGAACCATTTAGGAGATACTCGTCGCCGTCACGACGCGCTGTTGACTGCATACGGCCGAAGGCATCTGAACCAGAGTCGGCCTCCGTGATCGCCCATGCGCCAACCTTCTCAAACGTAAGCAGATCGAGCGCCCAACGCTCTTTCTGTCGAACAGTTCCGCGGCTCATGATCGTCGCTGCTGCTAGGCCGGTGCTTACGCCCATTGCAGTAACAAGCCCCGGCGAGCATCGGCAGAGTTCAATAATGGGGATGAGCGTCATGCCTGCGTTGTTGCCAGCAGGCTCTCTCCCCTCTGGCGCAGGCGCAGTGCCAGCCTCAACCTCAGCGTCACGCGCAATACGGCGAGCGAAAGAGTCGCGTGCCATCTGATCCATTCCGAAGGTTCGGTAGAACGAGCGAATCACATCGTAAGGAGGGGTATCTCCAAACTCGAGCTCCTCGCGACGAGGTCGAACCTCTGCGTCGATGAACTGGCGAACCGCATCGCGGATCATCTTGTGCTCTTCGCTCCACTCGTACATTTGGTTCCTCTCGGGGCAGGTATGGCATATAGAAAAAAGGCTGGTAGATCAAAGGCTGGCAAAAACCGGTCGAGGGTCAGGCTATCGGCGCAGCGTTCCTCGCTGCGAGCCGGAACAAGCTCCCAAATTGCCCCTCCTGGCCCATGTCATCGTGGAAAGTAGGTCCGGGCGCGATACCGTCAGAGCCTTATGCCGATGCCTTCCTCCCCTAGCGCTATCGACCTCATGATTGCGTTGCCCCCCAAGGGCGACCCCAAGCATTGGTACGACTTCCTGCGCAGCCAACTCCACGATCAAGAGAGCCTCGAGGAGTTCGAGTTCCCAGCCCAGTACATGTTCAAGCACGTACCCCATCTAGGGGTCGTCGAGGATCCGATCGCTTACCTCATCGAGCAGATGGATCACCATGGGATCGCAAAAGGGATGCTCGGCGTATCGGCCGATGCCGAGGACTCTCTAGAGGCTCTGCGCCTTCACCCTGATCGCTTCTTCGGCTCATTCGAGGTCGACCCGAATAAGGGTATGGAGGGCGTGCGCGAGCTCGAGTATGCGGTTAAAACTCTCGGAGTAAAGGCAGCGACTGCATTCCCGGCTGGACTCAACCCGCAAGTTCCGATCAACGACAAGAAGTTCTACCCGATCTACGCGAAGTGTGTTGAGTTGGATATTCCGATCTGTGTATGCGCTGGTATTCCAGGTCCACGAGTTCCATTCGCTGTTCAAGATGTAGCGCTCATCGATGAGGTCTGCTGGTTCTTCCCCGACCTTAAATTCGTGACACGCCATGGATGCGAACCTTGGGCTGACCTTGCAGTGAAGTTGATGCTCAAGTGGCCCAACCTCTACTACTCAACTAGCGCTTTTGCACCTAAGTTCTACCCAAAAGCAATTATTGACTATGCGAACACGCGCGGTGCCGACAAGATTATGTATGCCGGTTACTTCCCGATGGGGCTAAGCCTTGATCGCATCTTCGAGGAGATGCCTGGAGTCGGGTTCCGCGACCATGTTTGGCCCAAGTTCCTACACGAGAACGCACGAAAGGTATTTAAGCTCGATGAGTGACGCATACTTTGAGGCATGGCGCGGTGGCGTCGTAGACACAATGATCGGTATCCCTGCAACGGCTGCTGATCGCAAGCGAGACCACTACGACAAGTTCGCGAGTCAGATCCTCGACAAAGAGGCGCGCGAGCAGTTCACCTTTCCTGCGCAGTACATGTTCAAAGACGTTCCAGATTTTGACTCGATTGAAGATCCTGTAGCGCTATTAGTTGCCGAGATGGATCTATTCCACGTTCAGTGGGGGCTCCTAAACGTTGGCTCCAACCCGGTTGCTCGCCAAGCAGTTGCAGACCACCCAGACCGCTTTGTTGGCGGCTGCTCAATCGACCCGAACTCCGGTATGGATGGAGTACGCCACCTTGAGCGCGCGTATCACGAGTTCGGCGCGCGCTCTGCTCAGGTATTTCCAGCAGGTCTCGTTCCGCAGGTCGCCATCAACGACAAAAAGATGTACCCGCTCTATGCCAAGTGCGTTGAGTTAGACATCCCGGTCTTTGTCAACGTTGGAGTCCCCGGGCCTCGTGTACCTATGGCATGCCAAGACGTTTCCCATGTTGATGAAGTCTGCTGGTTCTTCCCAGAGCTCAAACTCGTCATGCGCCACGGTGGCGAGCCGTGGGTTGATCTCGCTGTCAAGTTGATGCTCAAGTGGCCAAACCTCTACTACTCCACTAGCGCATTTGCTCCCAAGCACTACCCGAAAGAGATAATTGACTACGCGAACACGCGCGGTGCAGACAAGATTATCTACGCGGGTTACTACCCAATGGGGCTAAGCCTCGAGCGCATCTTTGCCGAGATGCCAGATGTACCTTTTCGTGACCACGTATGGCCGAAGTTCCTAAGGGAGAATGCGCTTCGAGTTCTAGGAATTGACGTCTGAGATGGCGAGCGACGGCTCGACCCAAGGCATCAATGAAGCGTTTGCCGCAGCACTCGCTGGTGGCGTTGTAGATACTGCCGTTGGCGTCCCGAAGTCTCGTGAAGAGATGTTTGCTTTCTATGAATTCATTCGTAGAGGCACTCACGACTCTGAGAGTAAAGCAGGCAGCGGTGGGCTTGAGTTCCCAGCTGGTTACATGTTCAAAGAGGCCCCAAAGTGGGAGGCCGATGACATGACAGACCCAGTCGACATGCTCTGCGCCGAGTTAGAGGCAGTTGGGATCCACCACGCGATAGTAAATGTCGATGACGAGGCCGCTGCGCGTGCAGTTCGCCAGCATCCGGGACGATTCTCAGCGCAGATAAACGTCGACCCGAACGAAGGCATGGAGGCAGTTCGCCGCATTGTTCGATTCAACGACGAGTTCGGCCTCAAGGCCGTAGGTGCGTTCCCCGCTGGGCTGACCCCGCAGGTACCCCTCAACGACAAGAAGTTCTACCCGATCTACGCGAAGTGCGTTGAGCTAGGAATTCCTTTCTGCTCAACGGTTGGAGTACCAGGGCCGAGAATTCCATTTGGCGTGCAAGATGTAGCGCTAATTGACGAGATCTGCTGGTTCTTCCCAGAGCTCACATTCGTGATGCGCCATGGAGCCGAGCCGTGGGCAGACCTCGCAGTGAAGTTGATGCTTAAGTGGCCGAACCTCTACTACTCGACAACTGCATTTGCACCTAAGTACTACCCGAGAGAAATAATTGACTACGCCAATACACGCGGCGCAGACAAAATTATTTGGAGCGGCTATTTCCCCGCAGGGCTCTCGTACCAACGAATCTTCAGTGAACTTCCAGATGTGCCATTTCGCGACCATGTATGGCCCAAGTTTCTGAGAGAGAACGCTGCACGCGTATTTAACCTAGATATCTAATTTGATTTAGAAGAACCAAGGAGAGCGCTCGATGGGCCCACTATCTGGAATTCGCGTTATCGAG
>WLHA01000171.1 GCA_009702955.1 Actinomycetota bacterium | reverse complement strand
GCAGGGGATAGAGGAGCTCTCGTTGAACTTCGCGGCATTCAAAGGGCTCATGGAGCCCGACGCGGAGCGCGACCTGCGCGATACCGTCACCGCCTGGCTCGTGCGCCGACTCGATCCGCATTTCCAGATCGGCTCGCTGCTCTCCTTCAACGCGAAGTTCCTTCCGCGGTGGGTCCCTCGCTACCTCGTCTATCGAGCCGCTGGAGATTTTGGGCCTGTGAGCCTTGCAGCGGCTAGCGCCGAGGGTTTCGTCCCGCTCGATCGTCGAAGTGATGAGGAGCTCGTGGGGGCCGGCAAGGGCTTGACTGCTGGTGCCTCAGATGAGCCTCCGGAGTGATCTCAGTACCCCGATCCTGAGCAGGCGAGGCATTGAGGCGCCTCTCGAGGCATACCCGGGGCCGTCTGAGCAGCCCCTAGAGGGGCTGCACCTAATGCAGATATGGCCCTAAAGGAGCCCCTAATTACCCCCTATCGATGCAAGAAGAGTTTTTGCCCGAGCATGGCTTGCGGATTGATGGTTGTGATGGGCTAAGGTATGGGCCTTATGCGTACAGAGACCCGAGTACTTGTAGTTCCGTAGCGCCCGCGCCCCTCCGGCGCGTGTGCGCTACTTTCCCGCCCCTCGCAGATGCGAGGGGCGTCGTATTTCCCGCCCCAAATATCTAAAACCTCAAAATTAGAACTCGCAAAATAGAGCCCTCAAAAAAGATAAAGAAGGAGTATCGATGAAACTCACCGGAGCCCAAGCCCTAATTAAGAGCCTTGAATTAGAGGGTACCGAGGTTGTATTCGGTCTGCCCGGCGGAGCGATCCTGCCTGTCTATGACCCGCTGATCGACTCATCGATTCGCCACATACTCGTTCGACACGAACAAGGCGCAGGCCACATGGCGGAGGGCTATGCACATGCCACCGGTCGCCCTGGTGTCGCCATGGTTACGAGTGGCCCTGCTGCGACCAACATCGTTACCCCGCTATGTGACGCCTACATGGACTCAATCCCTCTCGTCGTCATCACTGGCCAGGTCCCTTACTCCGTTATCGGCACCGATGCATTTCAGGAGTGCGACACGGTCGGCATCACAATGCCGGTCACGAAGCACAACTGGCTGATCACCGACCCGGCTGATATCCCAGAGATTGTTCGTGAGGCGTTCCACGTCGCCACCACCGGTCGCCCTGGCCCTGTTCTCATCGACATTCCCAAGGATGTTGCAATCGAGTCCATGGATTGGTACTGGCCCGACTCGGTTGATCTCCCTGGCTATAAGCCCACTAACAAGGTCAGCACCAAGCTCATCAAAGATGCAGCGCGCCTAATGAGCACGGCTAAGAAGCCGGTCATCTATGCCGGTGGAGGAATCCTCAAGGCACGTGCTGCTGAGGCGCTGCGTGAACTCGCAGAGATGACAGGTATTCCTGTCGTCACAACCTTGATGGCCCGCGGCGCATTCCCAGACCGCCACGATCTATGCCTTGGTATGCCTGGGATGCACGGTAATTACACGGCTATTACCGCCCTCCAAGAGGCTGACCTGCTCATCGCACTCGGTTCTCGATTTGATGACAGGGTTACCGGCAAGGTCGATGCATTCGCCCCCAACGCAAAGATCATCCACGTCGATATTGATCCAGCCGAGATCGGGAAGGTTCGTCGTCCAGATGTTCCGATCGTTGGAGACTGTCGTCGAGTCATTGAGGAGTTGGTCAAGGCGGTTCGCTCTGACCTAGAGAAGCGTCACTGGCCAGACCTGATTCCATGGTGGAGCGAGATTCGCACATGGCAGAGGGACTTCCCGCTCTATTACGAGCAGGAAGAAGACGGCCCGCTCAAGCCTCAGTTTGTTATTGAGAAACTGCGTGACCTCTCACCCGATGACACGATCGTTGCCTCCGGCGTTGGCCAGCACCAAATGTGGGCCAGCCAGCACTGGAAGTTTGATTACCCGTATACATGGGTTAACTCAGGTGGCCTCGGAACTATGGGCTTCTCTGTCCCTGCGGCAATCGGCGCAAAGGTCGGTCGACCAGACCGCACCGTCTGGTCAATCGATGGTGATGGTTGCTTCCAGATGACCGCTCAAGAGTTGGTTACAGCTAGCGCTGAGCAGATTCCGATCAAGGTTGCGATTCTCAATAATGCATACCTTGGAATGGTTCGCCAGTGGCAGGAGATGTTCTACGAGGAGCGTTATAGCGAGGTCTACCTCTCTCCCGATCTTCCTGACTACGTCAAGTGGGCAGAGGCGATGGGCTGCATTGCGTTCCGCGTTGATTCTCCTGAGGATGTTGCGCCAACAATTGAGAAGGCGAACGCAATTACTGATCGCCCAGTTGTTATCGACTTCCGCACTGATTACCGCGAGAAGGTCTTCCCGATGGTCCCTGCAGGCGCCTCTAACAGCGATGTTCTGCCTGGCCCGACCCCGAATGGAGGAAAGTGATGGAGCAGCATCATCACATTCTGAGTGTCCTCGTTGAGAACAAGGCTGGTGTCTTATCGCGAGTCGCCGGTTTGTTTACTCGTCGCGGTTACAACATCTTCTCATTAGCGGTTAGCCCCACCGAGGATGTTCGTTACTCGCGTATGACTGTTGTGGTTGATGGCGACTCCTCTCCAATTGAGCAGGTCACTAAGCAGCTCAACAAACTGATTCCAGTCATTGAGATTCGCGAGTTGGCGGCCTCGGATGCGGTCGAGCGAGAGTTGCTTATCGCTACGGTCAAGGCCAGTGCCGAGGAGCGATCACACCTGATCGACCTCGTCTCGATCTTCGATGGACAGGTCATCGACGTCGGGGTTGCCTCGGTTACCGTCATGGTCGCTGGTACCCCTGACGGTCTCGATGCTGTCGCAGATCTCCTTGCTCCATACGGGATTTCGGAGCTCCAACGTACAGGTCGAGTGGCGCTGCCTCGTTTGATTAGAGGCTCTCGCCCGCTGAAGGCCGTTAAATCAAGTGACCAATAGAGACCAGTAAACAGGAGTAAATGCAGGAGTCTTAGGGCTTGGAGGGGCGCTTACCCCCGCCGCTCGCCTAACGTCTTAACCGCTTCGTTGGCTTACTAGCTGACACTAATGAGGAGAGAAAGTTCAATGCCCGCAATTATTTATTACGACGCAGATGTAGATGCAAACCTTCTTGATGATCGCAAGATCGCGATTCTCGGTTACGGATCTCAGGGTCACGCTCACGCGCTGAACCTCCGTGACTCTGGAGCCGATGTTCGCATCGGTCTACGCGAGGGATCATCGAGCCGCGCTAAGGCTGAGGCCGCCGGACTTCGCGTCCTCTCCATCGCAGAGGCCGTAAAAGAGGCCGACATCATCATGGTGCTTCTTCCAGATACGGAGCAGGCACGAGTATTCCAAGAGGACATCCTCCCCAACCTAAGCGAGCGCGACTCTCTGGCTTTTGCACACGGGTTCAACATCCACTTCGACTGCATCAAGCCGCCGAAGGGTGTCGATGTATGGATGATCGCTCCCAAGGGCCCAGGCCACCTCGTTCGCCGTACCTACGAAGAGGGCGGCGGCGTCCCCGGGCTTGTAGCAGTGCACGCTGACGAGACCGGTAAGGCGAAGCAGACTGCGCTTGCATATGCACGCGCAATCGGCGCAACTCGCGCTGGCGTGCTTGACACCACCTTCCAAGAGGAGACGGAGACTGACCTCTTCGGTGAGCAGGTTGTGCTCTGCGGTGGTTTGACTGAGCTGATTATGGCTGGTTTCGAGACACTTGTTGAGGCTGGATACCAGCCTGAGAGTGCTTACTTCGAGACTCTCCACGAAGTGAAACTCATTGTGGATCTCATCTACGAAGGGGGAATCGCGAACATGCGTTACTCGATCTCAGATACTGCTGAGTATGGAGATCTAACACGCGGACCTCGCATCGTCACAGAGGAGACACGTGCAGAGATGCGCCGTGTTCTCGGAGAGATTCAGAGCGGTGCATTTGCTCGTGAGTGGATTCTTGAGAACCAGGCCGGTCGTCCGCACTTCAACGCGCTTGCGCGCCGCGGTGCTCAGCACCCGATCGAGGTCGTTGGCGCAGAGCTACGCTCGATGATGCCTTGGATCGGTGCAGGCAAAGTTCGCCCTCAGGACATCTCTGGCGGTTAAGAAGTACGCCCGAGTTTTCTCGGGTTGTTAAAGGGTATGAGATGAGTCTCCCTGCCGAAGCGCTTGTTGTTTAGCGCCGGGCAGGGAGATCATCGCGTCTTAGGAAGTTAATTCTGCAGTGGTTGTAAATACTGCAGTGCTCAATTACTAGCTAACGGAGCCTTCCCAGAACATCGTGTCGCCGACTGAGTTAGAGGTTCGGTGTAGGCGCTCCTGAAGGTGGGTTGAGACCCATACAGCTGCAGCGGTGACTGCGGCCTCTGCCTCTTGGTGGGTCTCCCAGGAGGAGATAGAGATGACCGTAACGG
>WLHA01000170.1 GCA_009702955.1 Actinomycetota bacterium | reverse complement strand
TGCACACCGCTTAGCCACGCTGGTGCCGCATTCTTCATCCCGACTCTTCTGCGCGGTGGTTCGCTAGTCGTGATTCCGTACTTCACTCCAGACTCTTTCCTCGAGACCGTGCAGGAGTTCAAGGTCACAGCAACAATGCTTGTGCCGACAATGCTCTACACGATCCTCGACAACCCGCGTATTGACGAGTTCGATCTTTCGTCGCTCGAGACTGTTTATTACGGTGCTGCAGCCGCTTCACCCACGCGCCTAAAAGAAGCGATCGACAAGTTCGGTCAGATTTTCTTCCAGTTCTATGGACAGGCCGAGTGTCCAATGACGATCACTGTCTTGCGTAAGGGTGAGCACGACACCAATGACCTAGCTCGTTTAGCGACATGTGGGCGCCCGGTGCCGTGGGTTGATGTTGCACTCCTCGATGAAGAGGGCAACAAGGTAACTCGCGGTGAGCCCGGGGAGATATGCGTACGCGGGCCCTTGGTAATGGGCGGATACTGGAATAAGCCTGAAGAGACTGAGGCTGCGTTCGAGTTTGGGTGGCTCCACACCGGCGACATCGCTCGCGAAGATGCAGAGGGGTTCTACACAATCGTTGATCGCAAGAAGGACATGATCATCTCCGGGGGATTCAACGTTTTCCCACGCGAGATTGAAGATGTGCTTGGAACCCACCCGGCTGTTGCGCAGAGTGCAGTGATTGGGGTCCCCGATGAGAAGTGGGGAGAGTCCGTTAAGGCAATCGTGGTGCTTCGCCCTGGCCAGAGTGTCGATGCTGATGACCTGATGTCGCTGGTCAAAGAGGCCAAGGGTGCTCATTATGCGCCCAAATCGGTTGAGTTCGTTGAGGAGATTCCGTTGAGCCCTCTCGGCAAGCCTGACAAGAAGGCCCTACGCGCGCAGTACTGGTCTGATGCCACGCGTCAGGTCAACTGAGCATTTTCAGCGCTAGGGTCACACTCTTGTGACCAGTAATCGAGGTACCTCAACGCTCCGCAGCCGAGCCGCTTCTGCGCGCGTTGGAAGGCGCGAGTGGTGGGTATCGTTTTTACTCTTCGCAGCGCTCGGTGCTAGCTGGGCAATCGCGCTTCCGCTCTTTGGGTCTCCGGATGAACCTGCGCACACAATTCGCGCTGCATCGGTGGCTCGCGGTGAAGTAATTGGTGAGCGAATTCCAGGCAAGGATGGCGGATGGCGCAGAGTAAACGTGCCCGAGGTAATGGAGAGCGCGAACAACGTCGGGTGTTATGCATTCCGTCCTGACCTCAGCGCTGCTTGCCTCTCGTATGAGGGTAGCAATAGGGAGATAGATCTTGCTACAACAGTTGGAACCTATTTTCCTGCTTATTACTGGGTAGTCGGGCTCCCATCACTTATCAGCGCTCAGGAAGGAGGCGTCTACTTGATGCGCTTACTCTCCGCTCTGGTTGCCGCGGCGCTTCTTGCCTGCGCTGTGAGTTCGCTCCGAGGTTTCCCAAATCGGCGCGTTGGTGCGGTTGGGCTAGCGGTTGCAGTAACTCCGATGGTCCTCTTTGTTAACGGGACAGTAAACCCAAGCAGCCTCGAGATATCTGCAGCAATCGCCGCGTGGTGCTCCGCATTGGCTATCGCAGCGACTCGAGCAGATACCCGGATCGACCGCGCAGAGATAATCCGGCTTGTGGTTGCCTTCAGCGCATTGGGAGTGTCACGTTTGTTCGCCCCAATGTGGATTGTCGGGATACTTGTTGCGGCTGGCCTGCTAGGTGGATGGACCGCTATACGAAGGATGTCGCGAGATCGAGGCATGCAACTTGCCGCTGGAATTATAGGGATTGCGACCCTTAGCCAAATAGTTTGGAACGTAATCGTTCGGCCAGTTGATACGGGTACATCGGTTGAGGTCTCTCAATACGAACTCATCCGAAACACCATTGGTCGCTCTGGATTCTTCTACGACTCAATGATCGGTAATTTTGGTTGGCTAAACGTAAAAGCGCCATACATAGTGATCCTTATATGGACTGCCGCCATTGGGCTTCTTCTAGCGCTTGGCCTATCTCTGCCATCTCGGCGCGCCGCGCTTGCATTGTTACTAACTGCCGCGGCGACAGCGATGCTCCCGTTGGTTAGCGAGTATCGAGAGGTTCCAATCATTGGCCCATTTTGGCAGGGTAGGTACACGCTTCCGCTCGCAGTAGGTGTACCGCTAATCGCTGCATGGATAATCGGGGCTTCAAGCATTGGAGAACGACTAGCGCGTAGCAGGTTGCCGCTAATTGTTGGAGCAGCTCTCTTCATCGGTCACTTCTTATCCTTCGCCCAGACACTTAGGCGCTTTAGCGTTGGGTATAACGGTTCGTTTATGTATTGGCGTGCGCCTTCTTGGTCTCCGCCTTTAGGCGCTCTACCCATAACCCTAGGGTTTGGTCTCGTAGTAATTCTTTGGTCCCTATGGCTGCTTGGTCCCTCTCCTGAGGATCTTGAGGTACCGGTTAATGCAGCCGTTGATTCAGGCGTTGATTCGCCCGTTAATTGATAGCGATCTACTCGACAAGCAAAGGTGTTCGCAATGATCTCCGAAATTTTTGATGAGTCATCATGGGATGAGGTTCCAGGTTTCGACCTAGCGGACATCACATATCACCGCGCTAAGAATCAGGGAACTGTTCGCGTTGCGTTTAACCGCCCAGAGATTCGAAATGCGTTTCGTCCTTCGACTGTTGACGAGCTCTACCGAGTGCTTGACCACGCCCGCCAGAGTTCCGATGTCGGGTGCGTGCTACTGACAGGTAACGGCCCCTCGCCCAAAGACGGCGGTTGGGCCTTCTGTTCAGGGGGCGACCAGCGCATTCGCGGCAAGGACGGTTACCGCTACGCCGAGGGCGAGACAGCGGCGACAATTGACCCTGCTCGATCGGGGCGCCTCCACATCCTCGAGGTGCAGAGGCTCATTCGCTTCATGCCCAAAGTAGTTATAGCTGTTGTTCCCGGCTGGGCCGCTGGTGGAGGCCACAGTCTCCATGTTGTGGCCGACCTAACAATCGCTAGCCGCGAACACGCACGCTTTAAGCAGACCGATGCAGACGTAGCGTCCTTTGATGGAGGCTTCGGCTCTGCTTATCTTGCTCGCCAGGTTGGGCAGAAATTTGCCCGTGAGATATTTTTCCTAGGCGATGAGTACTCAGCCGAGGATGCGTATCGAATGGGGATGGTTAACGCAGTAGTTGCTCACGAGGATCTTGAGAAAGTAGCTCTTGAGTGGGGTGCCAAGATAAATGCCAAGAGCCCAACTGCACAGCGCATGCTGAAATATTCGTTCAACCTCATTGACGATGGGTTGGTGGGTCAGCAAATCTTTGCCGGAGAGGCGACCCGCCTTGCATACATGACCGATGAAGCAACTGAGGGGCGCGACTCGTTCTTAGAGAAGCGTGATGCTGATTGGTCCGAGTATCCCTGGCACTTCTAGGGAAGCCTTGGCCCGCTTCTTTATGCGATAAGGCTGTCCTTAAAGGCTGTACTAAAAGGCTGTACTTAGAGGGTTGGGAGAGTTGATAGAGGTGCTGCTGCCCCATATCGGTAGCCCTGCAACTCGGTGCACCCAAGGTCTTGAGCGATCCATGCCTGCTCGTCAGTCTCAACGCCCTCCGCTACTACCTCTAGGCGCAGGACTCTCCCGATCTCGGCAACCCCACGAACAATCGCGCGGTCAAGCGCATTTGTGGTGAGACCCTCTGTGAAGGTCCGGTCGATTTTGACTACATCAATTGGGAAACGTTTGATAGCAGAGAGGCTTGCCCAGCCTGTTCCGTAGTCGTCAAGCGATACTGACATTCCGTGATCGCGAAGCTGCGTGAGATTGCGTTCAACTAGAGCAACGTCGCCCATCAATACGCTCTCAGTTACCTCTACTCCTAATCGGTCAAGTGCAATGCCGTGCTCACTAACCGCGGCGAGAATACGAGAGGCACAGTTACGGCGCACCAATGCCTGCCCGGAGAGGTTCATCCAGACTCGAGGCAAGACCTCGACGGTAGTGGCGGCGAGATCGGCAATGATGAGTTCAAGTATTCGATCCCCTAGGTCGTGGATCAGGCCGCTCGACTCTGCTGTGGGGATGAATCCCTCAGGGAGAACCATCCCATCAGCGCGTGGCCAGCGAACCAGAGCCTCGTAGGAGGCAACCGTTCGCCCATCTGCTCGAACAATTGGCTGGTAGTGCACGGCAAATTCGTTCTGGTCTATTGCGCGGTGCATCTCGCTCTGTAGGGCTAGGCGATCGGTAGCCTCTGCGACCATACGAGCGTCAAAGCGCGCAACCACTCCAGGACCCTGGCGCTTTGCTGCGTACATTGCGACATCGGAGTTTCGAAGAAGATCATCGTGAATCCCAGCGCTATTCGCAGTGCAGGCAACACCGATGCTTGCAGTTACATGTAGCTCTGTCCCGCTGATCGAGA
>WLHA01000017.1 GCA_009702955.1 Actinomycetota bacterium | reverse complement strand
CGAGTAAACGCTGTCGTGGTACTTGCGGTGGAGCCTTCTGGCGAGCCCTGCTTGAACTCTTCGAACACTTCGTCATCAGGCATGGCGAGCGGAACTGATACTGATCGTCGCTGAGGGATCCAACCGCCGAGCATGTTGCGCTTCTCGGCAAGGTATTCAAACTCCTCGCTCCCCTTCTCAAAGCGAAAATACGGTGCTAGGCCATCTTCGAATTCGCTATCCGAGACGGGGATAGCGAGGCGATCACGAAGAGCTAAGAGATCAACCTTGGAGAGTTTCTTGATCTGATGCGTTGCGTTGCGCCCTTCTACATTGTCTCCGAGCGCCCAACCCTTCACTGTTTTTGCAAGCACAACCGTAGGCTTGCCATTTAGTTCCATCGCTCGCGCATAAGCATTAAAAATTTTGTCAAAATCATGCCCACCGCGTGGAAGACGCTCTAGATCCTCGTCACTTAGATTCGCCACCAAAGATAGAAGTCGTGGATCGGAGCCAAAGAACTGCTCCCGGATATAGGAACCGGCCTCTACCGAATAGCGCTGGAACTCTCCATCCGGAACCTCGTTCATTCGGTTGACCAGTACTCCTTCAGAGTCCTCCGCAAGCAATGGATCCCAACCAGATCCCCATATCGCCTTTATGACGCTCCAACCCGCGCCGGAGTACAGAGACTCAAATTCCTGTATAACTTTCGAGTTTCCCCTCACTGGTCCGTCGAGGCGCTGGAGGTTGCAGTTCACAACAAAGATCAGATTCTCTAAACTCTCGCGCCCTGCGATCGCTATCGCCGCCAAGGACTCTGGTTCATCCATCTCGCCGTCGCCGACGAAGCACCACACTCGTGCATCAGATACGTCGATGATTCCGCGTTGAGATAAGTACCGATTAAATCGCGCCTGCGCAACAGCATTCAACGGACCTAACCCCATTGAGACTGTCGGGAATTGCCAAAAATCTGGCATGCGTCGCGGGTGCGGATACGAAGGGAGTCCACGGACAGAGGCCTGTCGCCTAAAACCATCGAGCCTCTCCGGGGTGAGCCTGTGCTCTAAGAATGCTCTTGCGTAGATTCCTGGAGAAGCATGGCCCTGAAAAAATACCTGGTCGCCTCCTCCGCTTACCTCTGGCCCGCGAAAGAAATGGTTAAATCCGACTTCGTACAGCGAAGCAGCAGAGGCATAAGTACTCAGGTGGCCTCCTAGGCCGTTGAACCTATGGTTGGCTCGATCAACCATGGCCACCGCATTCCACCGCACGGCGGCGCGAATACTTCGCTCAACTACAAGGTCCCCTGGATATGCAGTCTGAGACTCGACTGGGATCGTATTGACGTAGGGAGTTGTGAGCGAGCCTCCGATGCCGACACCCAAATTGCGTGCACGCTCAAGGAGACGTAACAGGACATATCGGGCACGTTCAATCCCCTGCGTGCTGATGACGCTGTCTAGGGACTCGAGCCACTCAAGCGTCTCTACCGGATCGTTATCTGGCAGTTGATGGATAAACCCTTCGTGCGCCATAGATGCCCCTAGGCCCAAGATCGTTCGTGACCTTGGAGTAAATAGAGAAGGGGTCTAAGCCTCTTTGGCTAAGACCCCAACTCCTATCGAAATACTAAAAATAGTCCGTTGGGACCATTGCAGGTGGGCGATAGAGGACTCGAACCTCCGACCCCTTCCGTGTCGAGGAAGTGCTCTAACCACTGAGCTAATCGCCCGCAAGGTCCACACGATAGCGCAGGCAGCCTCAACTCTTGGGCCTGTGATCGCTCAGAGGTTTAGGGAGAAGCAGGTACTAGGCCCCATAAATCACTAAACCTTGGCGTCAGGGAGACCGATGGATAAAAGGTCAGACACCAATAGTTCGTTATGCACAGAGCACTAAATAGTTGCGAACACTCTTATTATGCAGAATCTCGCTCAGCGGAAAGTCCAAAAATGCCCTACTCCCAGCACGTCGATAAGAAGCATGATGGCTCCTACCGTGGCCCGGACAGGCGCAACTCAATGGCCGATTTCCCTGATTTCGATATCCGACTCTCCCTTCTCGTAATCGCTCTTATAGGCGCTCTCTCGGCAGCAATCAACGTTTACTTTCCTGGTTTTCTCTACGAAACCCTCCAGCGTGAAACGCTCTATGTGCTCTCAATCATTGCGTTAGCCGTTGCCGGCATGCTCTCCATCATTCGCTGGCGCTTAGACGGTATGGCACGCTCCTTTTGGTATGGCCTGGCTTCGATCGTCGGAATAGTTCCGCTATTGGGTATCGGGGCTAACGAGCGAACCTCGCTCTCCCTGCTCTTAGGGACCGTTGCAGTAACCGCCGTACTCTCAATCTGGGCATTGAGAAGCCACGTGGTTGATGTCTCCCCAAATTATCGATGGAGGCTTCTCGCTGCTGCTGCAGCGGGCCTGGTAGGGCTAATGGTCGGCGCCTCCGAGAGAGGGCCGCGTCACGAGTACACCTTCGCAGTGCTGGGACTATTTGTTCTATTCCTAGCCATCACTACCTACCGGCGATACAAGGCAGAGAACTCGATCAACGGAATCTGGTTTGTACCTACGCTGTTCGCTATTGGAATCGCTCCATTAGTTGCACTCAGTGAAGGCTTCGACATTCTTGGATCCGAGTACGGCGGCGCTATGCGGTTTGCTGCTGCTGGCGTTGCAATTGCTGGTTCGTCACTAGAGCTGCATTTCGCCGCTTCTCGCGAGAAATTCGAGGCGATCACCCATGCTGCTGAGCTACGCGACCAAGTTGAGACGCTGCAGACCAGCGAAGCGGCAAGCATGGCCCAAATTCACGAGGTGCGCTCTCGCGTGCTCTCAATCGAGGGCGGCGTTGCAGTTGCCTCAGTCGGAGATGAAAGCGACTTGACGAGAGCAATACGCGACGAGATAGAACGCCTTAGAAACCTGGTCGCTCCACCCGCGCCTCCTACTTATGGACCCTTTCAAGTACTGGAAGCGCTTCGTTCAACGCTTCTTGTTGCTGCCTCTTCGCTCCCGGTCGTATTCGATATAGACGAAGACCTAGTTGCAGTCGGTTCACCAGAGGACCTTGCCCAGGTTGTGCACGGCTTAGTCAGCAACGCCAGCAAATATGCTCCCGGCTCCCCTATTGACGTAAGCGCAGCTCGAGATGCAGACCACATCCTCGTGTTCGTCGAGGACCGAGGCCCTGGGGTTGCTCGAGGTAAAAGAGATCTCATCTTCGAGCGAGGTTGGAGAGCCAGCCTCGAGGAGACCGAGGGCTATGGGCTTGGACTTTCTATCGCTAGAGACCTCATCACCCGAGCAGGAGGAGATCTATGGGTCACGCCTCGCCCTGGCGGAGGTGCAAAGTTCGTAGTGAGTCTCCCCAGATGGCAAGGACTCATGTCAATTGACGGTTCCGTAACTCCCGGAGCAACCACTGACCTGTCTTACAATGCATCTGAGCGTACGAATACCGCGACCCTTCAAGAGGAGGAGAGACGGGAAGGTATCAAGCGATTAGGCGGAGCAACATGACAAGCCAAAGCAACACTGATCAAGCAAGTGAGAACATAGGGCTAGCGATAGTGGACGACCACGAGCTCCTCGCTCAGGCTCTAGGGCTGGCGTTCTCTCGAGAAGGAATCACCCCAAATATCATTGCGCCCTCGACAGAGGAGCACATTCTCGAGTCTCTAACAGAGCAGCGTCCTGCGATTGTTCTTCTCGACCTAATGCTCGGTCCGATCGGATCGTCGCTGCCACTAATCGAGCCGATACTCGGCCTAGGGGCAGCGGTGCTCATAATGACTGGAGAACAGGACCCCATTTTTTGGGCCGAGTGTTTCGAGGCCGGCGCAGCGGACGTTCTGAGTAAATCCATCGCCTTTGAAGATTTGATTGATCGGGTCACGGCAATAGCCGCCGGGAACTTCTCGAATGCGATCCAGAGGCGCAGTGAACTACTAACGCTTCTCCGGGAGCATCGACGAGCTCAAACAGTTCGGATGGAGGCCTTCGAGCGCCTGACAACACGGGAATCAGAGGTTCTCGGCTTACTCATCGAAGGCCACTCACCGGAGGTCATTTCAAACGAAACATTTGTTGCTGTGGCCACTGTGAGGAGCCACATAAGGTCAATTCTCACAAAACTAGGGGTAAATTCACAGTTAGCCGCTGTAGCAAAGGCCAATTCTGCTGGCTGGAATAACCCCAATATTGGGTTAGAGAGTCAAACTGGAAAGCCTTAGATTAAGGCCAGTGTTAGCGGCAGGAAAGGTGTGTCCCTCAATAGGTCCACTACTAATGCCTCCAGCACTTGTACCTTGAGTAAATCTTGAGTTTCACTCAAGATGTGAAAACCACCCGCCGAAATAGCTAATCCTTATTAAATAGAACCAGGAGACCCACCGTGGAAACACTTACCCGCCTCTACATTTCCCTCACCAACCTGTCGGTTCGATCCAACGACGAGACCGGAGCAACCGCTGTTGAGTACGCACTGCTTGTAGCCCTAATTGCAGCAGTCATCACAGTGGCCGTCATTGCCCTGCAGGGTCGGATCTCGACTGCGCTAAACAAGGTGACTCTCTAAAGCCAAGGGACGCTCTATACCCTTCTTGGGAGGTAGCATTGAAGGACGCCAGCGACTTAAATTTTAAGGCGCTGGCGTCCTATTTGCTTCCCGGGAGCCTTCTCCGCAGCCCTCTACGTTCGGAAACAGAATGAAACCCCCGACACTCGACGAGAGACAGCGCGGCGCAGCGGCAGTTGAGTTCGCGCTCGTCGTGCCGATGCTTCTGCTTATTCTCTTCTCAATAATTTATTTCTCCCTTTATTTCAACGCCAAGCAAGGCGTGCAAGCAGCAGCCAGAGAAGGCGCAAGGGTGGCCTCGCTGCGTGCGAGCAGTTCAGCTAATGCGTGTTTCCAGGCAACCGGCTCACTCGGCGGAATCGCAATCTCCAACACATTTGTGCAGGTTGGATCGGCAGCACCCACAGGCACTGCTACATCCAACTCGTGCTCTAGCACCCAATACTTGTGCTCCACGAGCGGATCCAATGTTTATGTGCGGGTATCTGGAGATGTAACAATCTCCATTCCCTTCTGGCCCAATAGCGGAGTAAAGAACGTGTCCTCCACCGCTATGTTTCTCTGCGAGTAGGCAGCATGAAGAAAACTTCCTCTAATCCCTATAGGAACTCCAAAGACGAGGGCGGCGCAATAGCGGTGATGGTGGCGGTTGTAGCCACTCTGCTTATCGTCTGCTTGGCCTTCGCTATCGACATGGGTTACGCGTGGCAAGTAAAGCGCTCAATGGTGAAATCTACCGATGCCGCTGCTCTAGCTGCAGCCCAGAAAGCCACTGATATCAACAATTTATCGGTGCGCGGAGCCTGCCCGACAAGCGTGAAGGACCAAGCGGTCAGTTACCTGAATGCAAATACATCGGCACCAACGATCGATTTCTGCCAAATGGCTGGCATAAGCACAACCCCCTCCAACGCTTCTCAGAGTTCCGGGATAGTAACTGTGCGGGCCAAGCAGACAGCAACGTTCTCCTTCTCCAAACTCTTTGGACTCAACTCTAAAGACGTGTATTCATCGACGACAGCACGATGGAACGATGCACCGTTGCTCCCCATAGTCGGGTGTGCAAATAAAGGGAACTCTTCGGATACGAATAACAAGGGAGTCTCCGATTGGGTTGCCAACAAATCCGCAACTAGGTCCCCGCTTAAAGTGACCTCAGATTGGAGCGGCAGCGCCAATGCAACACTCTGCTCTGGAGGGGCTTCCGGAGGGTACGGCATTATTGATCTGGCCAGCAGCCCAAATGGAACTGGCTCGTCTGAGTTCAGTAAGTGCAACTCCTCCAACGCTACCTATCAAGCGGCGCTAAAAACCAATATTGCTGATTGGCTGGCCTCCGGTTACCCGGCAACCGTCAAGGATGGCGATTACAAGTGCGCTGCAGTTGGGCAGCTTTATGGAGCGGCAATCGATAAAGCGATCTGCCAAGCGCGAGGAAAAGAAGTGGCAATCCCGATTGTTGATGACTTAAAGGCCAAGAGCGGTAGTTCCTCAGGCAAAGATTGGATCGTCCACATCTCAGGTTTTGCCCTTGTAACGATCGACAATTACACGACGGGCACGAACCAAGATAAGTGTTCAACCCTCGCAGCCGGTAAGCCCGCTAACAGGAAAGCGCAATTTAGGCTTACCTCGACACGCAAAACGGCCACCGTCGGCGACCTCTCAATCTCCACTACCCCAACTTGGCCTTCATCGGTCGTCATTAACACTCCAACCGTACTGACCATTGAGGCCTATAATTACTCATCAATTACCGTCACGGACGCGAAATTTACAATAACGCTCTCCACTAATAATGGAGCGCCGACGGTACCGCTCCCAAGCGCCCCATCAGATTGCAAGTCCGCCGCAAGCGGCGCGAACTCCGTGGTATTCACTTGCAATGTAGTTCCCAAGAGTTGGGCTAGCAATACAACTGCAACTCAGTCGTTTACATTTACTGCGCTATCCACCAACAATGTTTCCGTTGCGGTGCGTCTGAGCGCAGGTCAGATTAACGAAAGTTTTCCCGAGAATAACGACCGTGCGGCGACGATAACGGTGACCTCGCAACCGACTACTACAACCTCTTCGACAACCACAACGACCACAACCACGACCGTGCCGCCGACTACCACCACAGTCGCTCCCGTCGGCGACTTCTCACGTCTGGTGATGACCTACTTGCGTACAGCGAGTGACAAGAGTTCGTGCTGCATCGGACTAAACGAACTCTACAGTTATCGAATATGCGCTGTGAATATTGCTACGACTGCGGCAGCACTCTCCCCTGCCGCTTGCCTTGATTACCTTGACCAGAATTGCCACGACTCTGACGACGATGAACGCTGCGACGAAGAAGAGAACGATGACCACCATTCAGAGAACTCCTTGATCGGCGCGCCTCCTGGCTCAAAGAGGCCATTGAATCTGATCAAATACTCACCGAAAGAACGGTCTGAGCCAAAGCATTCTGGCAGTAGGGTTACGCACGCTCGAACCCCTAATAAACGAGTCGAGAGGATTCTCCCGTGAATCGCAGAGTAGGCGGAATCATTGCCGCTGTAGTTTTGGCACTTTTTGGAGCCGTATTGGTGCTCGCCTATGCGGGCAATGCCGATTCGCGCGCCCAGGAAGGGCAGAAGCTTGTATCGGTATTCGTAGTGCAGAGCGAGATACCTGCTGGAACCTCAGTGAACGAGTTGGGTGACCGAGTGGCTAAGAAGCCGCTCCCGAATACCGCTATTGCTGAAGGTGCCATCACAAATCTTGATCAAGTAAAAGACTTGGTCTCAGGTGCGGTACTCGTTACTGGTGAGCAATTAGTACGAGCCCGTTTTACGACTCCATCGGCATTTCAATCAACAGGCTCATCATTATCAATCCCCCCCGGGCTTGTGACCACGACGATCTCTCTCAGCGCTGATCGCGCAGTGGGGGGCCTCCTCACACCTGGTTCAGTTGTTCTAGTTACCGCTTCCTTCCCCTCTGATGGCTCCATACCAACGCAGACTGGCGTGATTCTGCAGCGCATTCTCGTAACCAATGTGCAGGTGGCAGACCCCTCAGCCGTAGCTGCAGAGGGAGCGGCGACTCCAGATGCGAATCTTCCAGGAGCCTCGCCACAGGGCGAGATTCTTGTGACGCTCGCTATTGAACCAGCGAGCCTTACAAAACTCATTTACGCAGCAGAGCATGGAACGATTTGGCTCTCAGCTGATCCCAAGACTGCACCGAACGCGCCAGGCGGAGCAGCAACACGTAGTTCGGTGTATCAGTGAGCGGAATCTTTCTAGCTGGGTCAGACGACTCATGGGAGGAGTCCGTCCGCAAGGCGTTCGGCGGAACTATTAGCGGCGAGCTAAGAGCGTGGAACGAGAGCAGCGAGGACGACACGAGCAAGACGCTCGGGGACATTCGATCTATCGAGCCTCTGGTAGTCACCGTAGGCCCTGCACTCGCGAGTGAATCCGCTCTCAAACTCTGCAGCGAGATCGACGAGCGGTTCCCCGAGATATGCGTTGTGCTCGTGTCAGAACCCGGCGATGGAGTATTCGAACGCGCTCTACGCTCAGGGGTGAGAGATGTTGTCTCCCCACTTGCTGATGCCTCCGAGATTCGCGAGACCCTTGATAGAGCAAAGGAGACAGCTCTCAAGCGCAGATCTAACCTCTCCTCTGGACCTCAGAATACAGAGATCGAATCACGCGTCATAGCGGTTGTCTCTCCAAAAGGTGGTGCTGGCAAGACTGCGATCTCCACGAACCTATCTATCGGATTAGCGCAGCAGCTCCCTGGTCAAGTCGTGGTCATGGACCTTGATGTTCAATTCGGCGATGTCGGCCACGCGCTGCGGCTACTTCCGGAGCGCACTCTCAGCGATGTCGTAGCTCAGGGGTCGCGCCTTGATGCAACTGTTGTCAAGGCATGCCTGACACCTCACCCGAGTGGTTTATTTGTTCTCTCAGCGCCTGATACCCCTGCCGAGGCAGATGATGTCTCTCCTGAGCAGATTACAAAGATCATTGAGATTCTTGCCAAGGAATTCAAGTACGTAATTCTCGATACCGCCGCTGGTTTAGATGAATTCACATTGACCGCCATGGAGAGCGCTACCGACCTCCTGCTTGTCTGCGCAACTGATGTGGCTAGCACTCGAAGCATGCGCAAAGAGATCGAGGCCTTCGATCAGATTGGTCTCACAACGCAGCGACGGCACTTTGCTCTAAACCGTGCGGATGCCCGAGTTGGTCTAGAGATCCGAGACATCGAGGGAACAATTGGGATGGAGGTCAACGTTGCGATTCCGTCTTCCCGCAATGTTCCCCTCTCAATGAACCAAGGAACTCCAATCCTAGAGTCGTCTCCACGAACCCCAGTTGCGCGCGCCTATGGCGAACTCGTAAATCATTTCCTAGCTCCACCCAAAGGCTCGCCATCTCTTGCAGCATCAACAGAGGCTGCCGTGTCGCGCTTTAGACGCAAGCGCGAAGTCCGATGAGCCTCAAGGATCGCCTCCTAGGGGCGAACGACAATGCCCTTCCACAGCAGCACCACTCGGTGACATCGAACGCTACCGAAACAGCGTTCGATCCGGCTGCGGCACCTGTTGCAGATCCTTTTGTTCTAATCAAACGCAGGGCCCAGGATGCGTTATTTGCGCGACTCGGTTCACGCCTTTACGACTCGTCTCTAGGTGAGGACCAACTCGACTCATACGTGGTACAGGAACTCTCTCGAGTTATTGATGCTGAGCGCGTACCCTTGACTCCCGCAGAGAGGGCGCGCATCGTCGCCGAAATCTGTGACGACGTGCTCGGCTACGGCGCGATTGAACGGTTCCTAGCGGATCCAGAGATCACCGAAGTTATGGTGAACTCGCTTGATTCAATCTACGTAGAGCGCGCAGGGCGCCTAGTTAGAACAAATGCTCGCTATGTCTCAGAGGAGCACCTCAGGCAGGTTATTGAGCGCATCGTCTCAAAGGTGGGGCGCAGAATCGACGAGTCTTCTCCAATGGTTGACGCCCGCTTGCCCGACGGAAGCCGCGTAAACGCAGTCATCCCTCCCCTCTCTATCGATGGTCCAGTCTTAACCATTCGAAAATTCTCGGAGAAGGCCTACTCACTCCACGATCTTGCTGGCATGCGGGCTCTCACGGAGCAGATGATTGACCTCTTAAGAGCCTGCGTCGAGGGGCGCCTGAACATCTTGGTCTCTGGTGGCACAGGTACCGGAAAAACAACGATGCTCAACGCTCTCTCACAGTTCATCCCCAATGGCGACCGTGTTGTAACGATTGAGGACGCCGCAGAGCTTCGTTTGGTCCAGAACCATGTTGTACGTATGGAGAGTCGGCCACCCAACATTGAGGGCAAGGGCGAGATATCAATTCGAGATCTAGTTCGTAATGCTCTGCGCATGCGCCCCGACCGCATCATTGTGGGAGAGGTTCGTGGTGCTGAGGCTCTTGACATGCTTCAGGCAATGAACACCGGGCACGAAGGCTCTCTCTCCACGCTGCACGCGAACTCTCCAAGAGATGCACTCTCGAGGCTCGAGACGATGGTGCTTATGGGTGGAGTCGATCTGCCGGTTCGAGCTATCCGAGAGCAGGCTGCCTCGGCTATTGACCTTGTGATTCACGTGAGTCGATTGCGAGATGGAACCCGCAGAATTACCCAGGTCGCAGAGGTCAACGGCATGGAGGGCGATCGCCTCCTCCTCACTGACCTATTCGCTTTCGACTACGAGGCAGGGATTGATGAAAACGGCTTCTTTATTGGGGATCCGTTTAGCACCGGGTTGCGGCCTCACTTCCTAAACAAACTGCGCGACCAAGGGGTTGAGGTCCCCGACTCAGTCTTTGTACTCTCAGAGCGAACCAAGAATCAGGGTCGATGATCTCGAGAAAGGGATCACTCTTCCCGCTAGCCGCTGCTGCTGCTCTTTTTACAGCAGCGCTCTTCCCAACTCTCGCCGGCGCCGCAGACTCTGTAGTCGTGAGCGGTGCAGACCTAAGTGCTGCACCAAAAGTAACGCTTACTGTCGCTGTAACTACCGCATCAGGGTCTCCAAATCTCAACTCCTCTGCTTTTACTGTTCTCGAGACCACATCTAAGCGAAGCGCCAAAGTGATAGGGCTTCCAGGGGACGCGTCACAGGTTGCTCTAGTCATCGACACCTCGGGAAGCATGTCTGGGGCAGGGCTCAACGGAGCAAAGGCTGCAGCGGTCGCTCTTCTAGCTCAACTCCCTCCCGCCGCATCGGTCTCAGTTACAGGCTTTGGAAATACTCCTTACGTCGCCAGCAACTTCACAACCGATCGCGCTGCTACAACCTCGGCGATCAACAATTTGAAAGCGAATGGAGAGACTGCCCTGAACGACGCTGTCTCAATGGGTGCTAAGAGTTTCACGTCCGCTCGCCGAACTCTTGTAGTGCTCACCGATGGGCGCGACACCGTAAGCACCGGCTCAACACAGCAGGCCACAAAAGATGTGAAGGCCTCTAACGCAGTTGTTTACGGAGTTGTACTCGATACTGCAGACTCCGATGTCGTAGCACCAACCGCATACGCCGCCGCTTCAGGGGGCCAGGTCGCACGAGCCACAGACCCAAGTGGTCTTCGAGGCATCTTCACTAAAATCGGCAGCGAGTTGGCCTCGCAGTACCAGATCAGTTTTATCTCCACCGGTAAAGGTTCAACCGGTTTCACGG
>WLHA01000169.1 GCA_009702955.1 Actinomycetota bacterium | reverse complement strand
TCCTGACTCAGCGGTGAACCTCGCCGACCCGAAGACCTATGAGGTTGGGCCCCCAATTGAGTTCTTCAACTGGCTGCGCAGCGACGCTCCGGTCTGGTGGCACGACTCAGATGAGTACCCGCCAGGGTTCTGGGTCTGCACCAAGTATCGCGATGTAATCGAGATCGAGCGCAACACCCAAGTCTTCTCCTCAGCGCAGGGCGGCGCGCTATTGGTGGATCAGGGTGAGGGAACTGAGCTGATGATGCTCAACCAAGACGCCCCACAGCACACGCGCTTACGCAACCTTGTAGCGAGAGGCTTTACGCCCAAGGTCGTAAGAATGCTTGAGCCTTCGATCCGCGAGGCTGCACATTGGATTGTTGACCGCGCACTCGAGCAGGATGGCGAGTATGACTTTGTGCCGAACCTGGCTGCAGAGTTGCCGCTAGTAGTTATCTCTGAGCTGCTCGGTATTCCTTACGAAGACCGCCACAAGATCTTCGAGTGGTCAAACCGCATGATCGGTGCTGACGACCCTGAGTACGGAGCGATTGGTGGCGAGGACGCAATGTCAGCCTCGATGGAGCTCTACATGTACGCGCAGAGCCTCGCTGATAGCCGACGCGAACGCCCGCTTGACGACATCGTTACCGCTTTAATCACAGCAGATCTTGATGGAGAGAAGCTCTCTGATATTGAGTTCAATGTCTTTGTGCTCCTCCTGTCAGTAGCAGGCAATGAGACAACTCGTAACCTCATCTCTGGCGGCATGTACGCCTTGATGGAGCACCCTGACCAACTCGAGCGCCTGAAGGCAGATCTCCCAGGGCTCATGGAGACTGCAGTAGATGAGATGCTGCGATTCGTAACACCGGTCATGTACTTCCGACGCACGGCTACCGAAGACACAGAGTTGCGCGGAGTGCAGATCAAGAAGGGTGACATGGTGACCATCTGGTATGGATCTGCCAATCGCGACGAAGAGATTTTTGCCAACCCACACGTGTTTGATGTCGGGCGCACTCCAAATGAGCACATTGCCTTTGGTGGGCGTGGGCCGCATTACTGCCTCGGAGCGAGTCTCGCGAAGATGGAGATTCGAGTGATGTTCGAGGAGATTCTCACGCGCATTCCCAACATCACGCGTTCCGGAGAGATCGTGCGACTCCAGTCGAACCTAATCAATGGTGTGAAGCATCTCCCGGTGCGCAACAGCTAAGAGTTGCGTTACGGACTAGCAATTTGACCAACTATATGGCCGAGACGACTCGGCCGAACTCTTGCGATGAGGAGCGGTAAATGACAGAACCACTCGTAGCTAGGCACTCCCTCGAGTATCCAGGTGGATATACGCGTTCGGTGGGTGACGTTGTAGGTCGTTACCTGACCGGACTTCGTGATGGCCGCATCGAGGGCGCGCGCCTCGCCGATGGTCGAGTCTTAGTGCCGCCGACGGAGTACGACCCGCTTACATCTGCGGCTGTATCCGTCGACGACTTCGTAGAGGTTGGGCCGGCTGGAACGGTTGTTACATGGTCGTGGGTCGCGAATCCTCGTGCGGAGAAACATGCGCTTGATCGCCCGTTCGCATTCGCGCTAATTCGACCTGACGGTGCCGATACCTCGATGCTTCACATGGTTGATGTCGCTACTCCAGACGAGATGAGTACCGGTATGCGTGTAATACCGCATTGGCGTTCTGATCGCATTGGTGGCGTATCTGATATCGAGGCATGGCGACCCTACAAAGATGGAGATCCAATCCCCGAGGTCCCGCCACTTCCATTCTCAGAGAACATGGGCGCTTCCGTTACAGGGATCGTGACATCGGGAAGACTCGACTACGAGATCTCAGCGGGGGAGTCCACGACTCGCTTCTTGCTTGGACTCGCCGAAGGCAAGATCATCGGAGGCAAGGCGGTCGGGAGCGACGATGTTTATGCCGCATCGAGAGGAACCGACCCCACTACAGGAGCCCCCACAAGTATCTCTGTAGATGTAAGCGATACAGGAGTAATCACTACGTTCTGCATCGTCAATATTCCAGGGCTATCGGATCTTGCGCCAGAGATTCCATACGTGTCTGCTCAGGTACTTCTTGACGGAGCGGACAACACTTTCTTCGGCCTAATTCGTGGCTGCTCCGTCGACGAGGTGCGCATGGGTATGCGGGTCAAGGCGAAGTGGCTTGACCAACTAACCGCGGATCACGGAAGCATTGAGTGGTGGGAGCCCACTGGAGAGCCTGACGCTGAGTACACCGACTATAAGGACTACCTCTAATGCGCGATGTAGCTGTTGTTTCATTTGCATACTCTGCAGTAGCGAAAGAGCAGATGCGCAACGAAGTTGAGATGCTCGCCCCAGTTATCACTGAGGCCATCGACGCATCGGGCATCGCTCGATCCGAGATCGGCTTCACATGCTCTGGGAGCTTTGACTATCTGCAGGGTGGACCGTTCTCATTCGTGATGGGGCTTGACGCTGTCGGGGCATGGCCGCCGATTCGCGAGAGTCATGTCGAGATGGATGGCGCCTGGGCTCTGTACGAAGCATGGATAGCGATTCAAACGGGAGAGGTTGATTCTGCACTCGTCTATGGATTTGGTAAGGCATCGCAGGGCAACGTGCATGAGATCATGACGCTGCAGCAGGACCCGTATTACGTCGCTCCGCTCTGGCCGTCGATGGTTGATGTCGCTGCACTTCAAGCGCGTGCGTACCTCGAGTCAAGCGGCCGTAGCGAACGTGATCTTGCTGAGGTAGTGGCGCAGGCAATGCGAAACGCGCGCAGCACGCCTCAGGCGGTTAGGTCTGGTGAGCCAACAATTGAGGAGTTGCTTGCCGCGCCTCATGTCGCCTCTCCACTGCGAGATGCAGATATTTTTCCGACAACGGATGGCGTTGCGGTGATCGTGCTAGCGGCGGGCGACCTCGCTCGCAGCGTTAACAAGCGTCCGGCTTGGATACGAGGCTTAGACCATCGAATCGAGCCGCATTCGCTCGGAGCGCGCGATCTGACTCGCTCTGAGTCGACACCGCTCGCTGCCAAGCCTGCCGGTGTTGCTTCAGGTCCGATAGATGTTGCTGAGGTACACGGTCAGTTCAGTCACGAGGTCTTGATTCTCAGTGAAGCACTCGGTGTCGATCCCTCGATTGTTAACCCATCCGGAGGCCCATTGGCGGCCAACGGGATTATGTCGGCTGGTCTCGTGAGAATCGGTGAGGTTGCGCGACGCATCATGGATGGAACCGCGAACCGAGGTGTTGCCCATGCAACATCTGGGCCTGGATTACAGCAGAACCTCGTATGCGTTTTGGAAGGTGAGTAGATATGTCTAAGAACGCTGTAGCAGTAGTCGGGGTTGGGCAGACACATCACCGTTCGTCTCGCAAGGACGTTTCGATGGCGGGCCTCGTTCGCGAGGCCGCGGTTGAGGCTCTCGAGGATGCCGGTATGACATGGAGCGACATCGACGCTGTGGTTGTCGGTAAGGCCCCAGATATGTTTGAGGGCGTCGCCATGCCAGAGCTTTACTTAGCGGATGCTCTCGGGGCTGTTGGAAAGCCAATGCTTCGCGTGCATACCGCCGGAAGCGTCGGTGGCTCAACTGCAATCGTTGCCGCGAAACTCGTACAGGCTGGAGTACACGAACGTGTCCTTACCGTTGCTTATGAGAAGCAGTCGGAGAGCAACGCAACATGGGGACTCTCGGTCCCTATGCCATTCTCCCCGCCACTTGTTGCTGGAGCAGGCGGTTACTTTGCTCCGATTATTCGTGCTTACATGACGCGATCAGGTGCGCCTCGAGAGAGCGGTCATCTAGTTGCAGTAAAAGACCGACTCAACGCACTCCGCAATCCACGAGCTCATCTGCACATGCCTGAAATTACGTTGAAGATGGTGGAGGAGTCATGGCTGCTCTGGGATCCGCTGCGCTACCTCGACACATGCCCATCATCTGACGGAGCAATGGCGATGGTAATGGGGAGCGAGAAGGTCGCAGCTGCTGCGCCGAACCCTGTCGCGTGGGTGCATGGAATGTCGATGCGTAGCGAGCCGACCATGTTTGCTCGACGTGATCAGGTAAACCCTCAAGCAGGTAAGGACTGCGCGGCGGATGTTTATCGCCAAGCTGGGATTTCGGATCCACGACGCGATCTTGACTGCGCAGAGATCTATGTTCCGTTCTCCTGGTACGAGCCGATGTGGCTAGAGAACCTTGGCTTCTGCGCCGAGGGCGACGGATGGAAATTAACTGCAGAGGGCGCTACCGCCTTCGATGGAGATATTCCATGGAACCCATCTGGGGGAGTTCTCTCATCCAATCCGATCGGAGCCTCTGGAATGATTCGATTCGGTGAGGTTGCTCAGCAGGTGCGTGGCGCTGCGGGGGGTCATCAGGTAGAACTGAAGACCGGCAAAGCTCTTGGGCATGCTTATGGCGGAGGCTCACAGTTCTT
>WLHA01000168.1 GCA_009702955.1 Actinomycetota bacterium | reverse complement strand
TGGCTCGCGCACTCGCGCACCAGCGGTATCTGTAAGAGTGCGGCTTCGCTCGGTTATGTCGCGCAATCGATCATCTGCATGGAGGGTTCCGTTCAAGAATCTGCGGACGCGCGAACTCCCATGACTCTGCAGATATCTAATCTCCCCGTCGGAGACCCTCCTATGAGACTGAGCAGCGAGACGAGCTGGGCGACCACTGCGAATGCCAGTTATCGCTATCCACCAGCCGCGCAGAATTGCACCAGCGCGACCGCGGTGCCCGCTTACAAAGGATAAAACGGCCTCAATTACCGAGAGCCCCATTGCGAGAGGCACCATCCATAGAAGCGAAAGCGCCCCAGCCGAGGTAAGCATTGCGCGGTGACGCGCCCCCTCTATCTGTGAAGGATTCGCATCAAGGCAGTCACGAAAAATGTCGCTAACGCTGTGCGTCACTACCGCATCGGGAGCAACCATCACACGCGCACCCGCAATGCGTGCGCGCCAACCAAAATCAACGTCCTCAGCCGCGGGAGCAGCATCCGGGTCGAAGCCACCAATCTCCGCGAAGAGATCTGAACGCACAAGCATCGCTACCCCGGAGACAAAGAACACATCGCGCACGGCATCATGCTGCTCTTGATCGATCTCATCGGGCTCAATCTCTGTGTGCGGAGCACCGAGCCGGTCAACGGTCATCCCTACCTCGAGAAGATGCGAACGGTCAGAGGAGCGCACTACCTTCGGCCCCACGATTCCGGCATTCGATCGCACTGCCTCATCAACCATGATCTTGAGCGCGTACCTATCGAGAACAGCATCGCCGTGGCAGAAAAGCAAGAACGATGCACCCTGGACGCTGGCAATAACTTCATTGGCTGCAGTAGCAAAACCAGACGCACTCTCACGGCGCCTAACAAACGCACGAGGTGCAACCTCAGCTATCCGAGGGGTGGGGTCATAGCGAGACCCGTCATCGATCACGAGCGTTGTCACATCTGGGTAATCGAGAGAATCAAGAGCGAGGAGGGTCTCTTCAAGCCACTCCCCTGCATCGCGGATGACAACCACAGCGACCACAGGTGGCCTATGAGCAGTCTCCTCTAGGAGGTCCTCAAACCCATCGGTAAACCAGTGATCGGAGCCACTTATCTCGACTTCACTGCTCGGCTCAGGCCCCAGGTCGGGGCCACCGGGCGTCTCCGGTGCTTCTGAGTCCACCCCCTGAACCTAGCCGGAGGCCTTAACTTGGCAGGCGACACTAAGAAAAACCCCGATGTAGCAGGGGCTTTTCACCATTCTTCCCGCTGCTTGCCACTGCTTGCAACTGTTTAACAAATGCGGTATACTGCTTGCACTGCCCGCTTGGCAACGCCTCGCCGGCCAACCCCTAATACCCCTAAACACCAAATTCCTAAACACCAAGTAAAAGACATCAAAGGAGCCAACCATGGCCATCGGACTCAGCAACATAGATCTAACAAAGCTCGACCCCCGCAACATCGACTTCAGTAATCTCGAGCTCAACAAACTCGACCCTCGCAACCTTGATATCCGCAAGTCCGCCACAGAGGCTGGATATGTAGCCGTTGGGGCCGGAGTTCTTGGATTCCAGTCTCTCCAGCAACGCCGCCGCAGTGCACAGGCGCGATTTACAGAGCAGTCAAGCGCACTACGCACCAAAGCTAGCGAGGCCGGCTCCTATGTCGTATCCCAAGTGAGCAGCCCTGCAACTCTTGCTAAGTCGGTCTCCGGCCAGGCTAGAGATGCAGTCACACCTGCCTACGATGCAGTCTCCGCTCGTGTCGAGCCCACTCTTGAGCAGATCAAGGGCATTCCTTCTCAGGTTGCCGGTTCGATCCCAGACTCCGTCAAGTCCGTCCCGGCATCAATCTCTTCAACCCTCAGTGCAGGTGTTGAGAAGGTACGCGGAACTATCAATATTTAAGTGAAGGCAACATCTAAGGGCTGGTTAGCCCTTAGATAATTATCTCGAAGACTGCGTCAGACTCCCCCCTCTGACGCAGTTCGAGCAGAATGAGGCCCCTCGTCTAACGGGGGGTCTCTTCGCGCCGGTTACCCTTGCACCCATGATTGTTGCACTTGCAGGTGGAGTCGGAGCAGCGCGCTTCCTACGAGGGCTCGTACGCGTCGCTCCACCAGAAGACATAACGGTGATCGTCAATACAGCAGACGATGACATCTTCCATGGCTTAAGCGTCTCGCCAGATCTCGACACTGTTACCTATACCCTCGCTGGAGCCGAGCACCCTGAACAGGGATGGGGACTCGAGGGCGAGTCTTTCCGCACGATTGAGGCGCTGAGCCGTTACGGAGTTGCTCCTTGGTTCCGCCTTGGAGACCTCGATATCGCAACACACCTTTTCCGAACGGAGCGCCTACGTGACGGAGCAACACTGAGTGAAGTAACACGCGAGATAACCGAGTCGTGGGGCATTACAACGCGCCTGATACCCATGACCGATGACTCTGTAGGCACACGCCTCACCGTCGAGCGCGAGGACGGATCAAGCGAAGTGCTTCGCATGCAGGAGTGGTTTGTTAAAGAACGCACCGCACCATTGGTTAGCAGCGTTGAGTTTTATGGCGCGACGACTTCGTTGCCTGCCCCTGGCGTTTTAGATGCGATCGCTCAGGCCGAGACAATCATCATCTGCCCCTCCAACCCGGTCATCTCAATCGGTCCGATTCTGGCTGTACCTGGAGTACGCGAGGCACTGATAGCGCGTAGATCTCGCGTCGTAGGCGTGAGCCCGATAATTGCTGGAGAGACTGTAAAAGGGCCTGCAGATCGCTTGATGAACTCACTTGGTATCGAGGTCTCCTGTGTTGGAGTCGCTAAGACTTACGCGGAGTATTGCTCGACTCTCGTAATCGACGAGCGCGACGCGTCGCGCTCCGGTGATGTTGAGGCCTTCGGAGTGCGCGCGGTAGTGGCGCAGACCCTCATGTCAGACCCCGATGTAGCAGCATCGCTTGCTCGTAGAGTTCTTGAGGCGATGGCATAAATGGCGATGCAGCCGCTATCAATCATTCCACTCACTGGACTCCCCGAGATCAAAGAGGGTGACAACCTCGCCGAGCTAATCGCACGCACTGCATGGGAAGCAGGTATGCCTCTCCACGACGGCGACTGTCTCGTGGTTACGCAGAAGATTGTCTCTAAATCTGAGGGGCGAATGGTTGCGCTCGATCATGGTGATCGAGAAGCAAAACGCGCACTGGTTGAGTCCGAGTCGGTTCGCATCGTTAGACGTCGCGGAGATCTAATTATCTCAGAGACAACACACGGCTTCATCTGCGCGAATGCAGGAATTGATCTATCAAATGTTGACGAAGGCGTCGCAGCTCTCTTGCCCATTGACTCTGATCGTTCTGCCCGCCGCATTCGAGACGGGCTCAGTGGCGTCGAGAAAATTGATGTAGGTGTCATCATCTCCGACACATTTGGAAGGGCGTGGCGAAACGGACTCACCGATGTTGCAATCGGCGTTGCCGGCATTGCTGCAATCCTCGACCTCCGCGGAACGCAAGACGGCAATGGCAGAGAACTCGAGGTAACTGAGGTCGCCGTCGCAGACGAGATTGCCTCTGCAGCTGAGCTCGTCATGGGTAAAGCAACGGGTGTTGCAGTTGCGATCGTGCGCGGACTCAACCCTGATTTCTTCAGAGAGTCGAGCGTCAAGGAACTTGTGCGAAACCCTCAAGAGGATCTATTTCGTTGAGTTCGCTCCCAGCGTTCTTAGAGGCACGACGATCAATACGCTCCTATCTGCCGGAGAGTGTTCCGCGCGACTTAATAGATACCTGGATCGAGGCTGCTTGCATAGCGCCCGCACCGCACCACTCGCGGCCTTGGCGTTTTGTTGCGATCGATAGCGATACATCCAAGGAAGATCTAGCCAACGGCATGGGTGAGCGCTGGCGACGAGACCTAACAGCGGATGGCGTTGATGCAGCACTAATTGATTCCCTAATTGAGAAGTCGCACCGCACGATTATTGGTGCACCGGCATTGGTTCTCGGGTGCCTCACGAACGAAGGCTTGGATGATTATCCAGATCATCAGCGTCGCCTCGCCGAGTGGGGTCTTGCGCTCCTCTCACTAGGTGCAGCGGTTGAGAATCTCATGCTTGCGGCCGCGGACTCAGGGTGGTCATCGTGCTGGGTTGCTGCACCGATGTTCTGCCCAGAGGAGGCTAGAGACGCTCTAAGCCTGCCAAGCGATTGGCTCCCCCACGCTTTGGTTACCCTCGGGCGCGCTGACCCAAGTTACGTAGGTCGCCCTCGACCTGAGGTGCCGCTCGACTCGCTGCGACGTTTTGCATAGGGGTTATTCTCGCTGGCCTTCTTGGCTCTCCCCTATACGTAACCTGTGCCCAGGCAATGCAGCGCCCCTCGGCCCGATTAGAGTTCGAAGACTATTTTGCTAGCAAAACGTTGGAGAGAAGAATCAAAACTCAAGTGCG
>WLHA01000167.1 GCA_009702955.1 Actinomycetota bacterium | reverse complement strand
GCGACGGTCGTCTACCTCGGCTATCGCACCGCGCTCACGCGCCCATTGCGTATCGGCAACATCACCGATGCTCCTCACAACTCCGTTGACGATTCCAGCCGCATCAAGGCGAGCTTGAAGATCCTCTACATGGTCGAATGTCTCGGCCCATTCGTGGAGCAATTCGAGCATCACATGTCGATGTTGGCCGCGATTCTCTGGAGAGAAGATCTCTAACTCGGCTAGGTCTGTGCGCTCCATTGCCCTGCAATAAAGCCCAAAGTTGACGTGTGCAACAGGGTCGCCTGCTAGCACGAGATCTTGCCCATCTTTGGTCGTGACGATGGGGGAGTAGACGGGAGCGAGGCTTGGGCGCGTCATCTGCGGGTCGTCACTAGCGCCTGCAAGATCCCAGTGAGCAAAGTCATTTACGTGGACTAGCGACTCAGCCATGTCGACGTCGATGTGCTGGCCTGTCCCCGTTCGTCCACGCTGAATCAGTGCCGCGAGAATCGCGGAGGAGCAGTGGAGACCCGCGTACACGTCTGCGTGGCTCATCGGGTCTTGTGCTCTATGTGATCTCTCTTCGTTCAGTTCGGCTAGACGCTGCTCGTCGATGCTCCGTACCGCTCCAGCGTCCTCTGCGTCCTCACTCTCGGGACTGTCGTGGCTGCCCGCTGCATCTGCTCGCCAACGCCCGCCCGCCTCGAGAAGCCCCATCTCTGCATGCACAACTACTGCAAAAGCGCGTCGATCGGCCCACACCCCAGTCTGTCCATACCCTGTGATTGAGGCGTAGACAATCTTGGGGTTTCGTGCGTGTAGCGCTTCGTACCCAAGCCCGAGGCGCTCCATCACTCCTGGGCGCGAGTTCTCGATAATGACATCGAAATGAGTAGCGAGTTGAAGTAACAACTCGACGGCCTCTCCTCTATGCAGATCGAGAGAGATGTTTCGCTTGCCCGTATTCTGTTGGGCAAAATACGCGGATGTGATGCCAGCTTTAGGTAACGCGAATCGTGTTAGGTCGCCGTCAGGCGGTTCGACCTTTACTACCTCTGCACCAAGGTCGTGTAGCACGCGCCCTGCGATAGGGCCCGAGAGAACCCGCGAAAAGTCAAGAACTCGAACTCCTTCGAGAGGGCGCCCCGCGGTGCTCGCCACCCTCTAAGAGACCCATCCGGTCTCGCCAGAGTCGGTGACTACCGCTTGGCCGGCCTGCTCCCAAGCGAGCATCCCGCCAGAGACGTTTACTGCATCGATCCCGAGGGACCTCAGGTAGTTAGTTGCCTGCGCTGATCTTCCGCCGACCTTGCATATGACCTGGACTCGTGAGCCGGCGGGGACATCTAGTCCACTCTCGGCCAATGTTGAGAGGGCAAGGTGGACGGCGTTAGGGGCGTGCCCCGCCTCCCACTCGTCTATCTCGCGAACATCTAAGAGCATGTCGTCGGGGGTGACTTCTTCAATATTGATACTTGGGATTGCCTCGTTCATCGCTTCCCCTTCGTAGTCTTGCGCTCCGCAACACGAGGAGCGACTTTCTTGGCGGGTGCCTTCTTGGCTACAACTTTCTTAGCGACAGCCTTCTTGGTCACTACCTTTTTCGTTACTACTTTCTTAACCGGTGCCTTCTTGGCTGCTTTCTTGGCTACTTGCGTTCCTGCTGCGGCCTTCTTCGCTACGGATTTAGCGGCCGGCGCTTTTACTGCAACTACGCGCTTAGCGATTTTCTTGGCTACTACTTTCTTCGCGGGGGTCTTATTGGCGGCAGTCTTATTGGCGGCAGTCTTAGTAGTGGCGCTCTTAATAGTGGGGGTCTTATTGGCGGGCGTCTTACCAGGGGCCGTCTTCTTGGCTAAAGGCTTACCGGTTGCTTTGGTAGCGGCGCGCTTCTTAGCTGGCGCCTTCTTCGCTCCTCGCTGAGACTTCTGAGAGGTCGTCTCGGCTGCAACAGTCTCGTCGCTCGGAGCGGCCGCAGGGACAGCGAACTCAGGGAGAGAGAGCTCTATACCGCGTCGTGGTGCATCAATTGCCTGTACTACGAAGGTTCGCACCTCTCCCTGGGCGAGTACATCGCGAGCGCGTGTCGGGGGAGGGTTCCCGAGCCCAACTAGAGGCGCATAGCAGCGAACATCCCCAACAAGCACGAAGGCTCCATGGGAAGCGAATGTATCGATTGTTCCCTCTACCTCAGCGCCTGGTCGGTAATCAATAACAAACTTCAAGAACGTTCCTGGATCATTGATCGGCTCAGCGGGTTGCTGCCCGCGACGTGGACGACGGCGCTTACTTCTAGTGGCCTGAGGCTCCATGACGTCAGCAGTCGCTTCAGCGATTGCTTGCTTAACTTCGCGGCGGGCTTTTCCATCCGCAGCATCTCCGTCTTTCTTCTTTACCGCTACTGCCTTGCGACTCGTGACTCCGCGTACAGGTCGGCGTATAGAGAAAATCCAGCCAACACCTGGTACCGGTTTGCCGCCGATTAGTCGACCTGTATCAAAGAGCCATTCGTACTCGCCGTGGAACTCTTGGAAGGAGTCATTCGAGAGAACAGTTGCTCCGGTGCGATGCGCGATTTGAAGGAGGAATCCATCGCCGCGCCCAACAGCGCCTGCAGGTGGAGAGACAAAAGTTCCTGCCGACTTGATCCGCTCGAACTCCTTTGCCTCAGATTGATCAATGCGGTGCTCGAACGATGCGTCCACAACGATTGTGAGAATCGCCTCGGGGTGCTCGGCCTTGATCGCCTCTATAGCTTCGTGCAATTGGGCGAGGCTTGGCTCAGTGCGCCCTTCGGTAGCGAGGTTGGATCCGTCTATGACGAAGTGCTCTGGTCGCACTTGAATTCCTAAGGTCGGGTGGGGGCTGGGGACACTTGGAGGCTACGCCGCTCCATGGGCGGTGACCCCGTCCGGGGCCCCAAAATTGCCTAAATCTGCCACTATTAGGGCTCCCTCGGCTGGGGAGGAGAGAGGATTTGAGGGCCTTTAGGGCAGGTAAGGAGCTAGCAGGGCTTGAGCATGCTCGGCTCTGCGCTGAATCATCTCTGGGGGTGAAATGACCTGCGCATCGGGGCCGATTGCTACAAGTAGATGGTCTAGGCGACTCTCTCCATAGACGATTAACTCAACCTCAACGCGACCGTCCCCGAGCGGGGTCTGCTTGTCGATCTCGACTCCGTTTGGCAGTGCATCCAAGGCCTCGTCATCGGTGCGAATAGTTACGCGATTTGCGAGCTCCGAGAGGTCGAAAGAATCTGGGATCTCGACGCTCGGCGCGGTTGCGAAGTAATAGCCACCATCTGAGATCTCAAGGATCCTGTCTATGCGAAATGACTTCTTCTGATCATCTCCGCAGTCGCGCAGCAGCGCGTACCAATAGCCACCAATTGAGTAGGTCTGGTGTATCTCAACCGTGCGCTCTGATACTGAAAAATCATCCTTCATATAACGGATGATCTGGGCTCTACTTCTCCCGCGGCTCCCGATGGACTCCTCGACGTCAGCGAGCAACGCAGGCGCCTTCGCAGTGGCTGGATACTCCTGCCCGACAATTTTCCTAAGGATATTTATCGCACTGATAAGTGGATAATGGAGTCCGTCTTCATCCGGATCGTCGTACATTGTTATGTATTGAGTTGCTGCAATTAATAGGCCCACTGCCACCTCAATTGGAGGTGCTTTGGTTACTAAATCCCTAATTGACCGATTGTTTCCATGCCTAATCAGCGAGCCGTCATCAATCATGAATGTGACAAGGGGAGAGAACAACTCCCCGGTGAGGAGGCGACGCTCAAGGTAGACAAAATCCTCTACCCATTTGGTTAGGGCATTGAGTTTTACATCAAACTCGACTGCAGCGGCTTGAAGCTCGACATCGCCGGCCTCCTCTGCCCTCGCTAGCAAAGTCATAACCACTCTGGCCTGCTTGGAGACTGAGTCGCGCGCCATTACTTGGCTCCACTGATTTGCTTGAGGGAGCTAATAAGCATCTCAACTAACTCGGGCGGATTTTGGAGTCGCACATTGCTACCGAATGAAAGTAAGCGGTTGATAAACGCCACGTAGTGACGAACGGTGACAGAGACGATTGCGTCGCCCCCCTGGTCTGAGGAGATTCGTGCACCAACAACTGTGTTGCAGAAAATTGTTGCTAGATCTCTGCTCATTGCGATCTCTGCCTCGAGCGGTGCGTCCCTGCCCCATTCGTTTGGATCGACATCGAACTCTCCAGCGAGGTCGCGATTATCAGGGACCTCAAATGCCCCCAACTCGCCTACCGCAACAATTGCCGGGGCGCCGGGTACCTCAAGAATTCGATCCAGCCGAAAATGCTTGATCTCGCCATCTTTTTTATCTCGCGCAAGTAGGTACCAAGCGACGCCACCGCGCCCAATTCGGTGTGGCTCGACCCTACGGCGCTCGCCCTTTTTATACCAAAACTCAACAATCTGCCTATCGCGAATCGGGGCATTTAACTCTGAAACAATTAGAG
>WLHA01000166.1 GCA_009702955.1 Actinomycetota bacterium | reverse complement strand
GTGGGCCGGTACTCAGAGATTGCTTCTACGAGGGTCGCAGGTTTGAAGGGCGGAGGAATCACTACAGAACCGCCAGCTAGAAGCACACCCATTGCGAAGCGCATCGGAGCAGAGTGATGAAGCGGAGAAACAACAATATGTATGTCGTCAGCGTTGAAGCCCCACGCATCGCGCTCCTCCATGGCGAGGGCCTCTGCATCAGAGTCGCTAAGTAATCCAGCCCAGACTCCCTTTGGAATCCCTGTCGTGCCGGAGGTGTAGAGCATTGGGCGGGTACGTGGCCACTCCGCAAGTTCGCCATAAGAGCCGTGCTCTCGAGCGTTGCTTACGAAACCCTCAACCTCTGCACCGCGAAAAATCAAACTTGGGGATGCATTCTCAAGGAGAACCGCCTGCTCCTCGGGCGTTAATCCAGGATGAACCATTACCGGCACAACCCCCGCTCTAAGTGCTCCGATTGTGAGGGCAAGATACTCAGGCGTTGACCCAGCGATTAGGGCGATTCGGTCTCCCTCACCGATCTCAGCGCTCCTCAAGGCAGCCGCTACTAAGGCCTGATCCCTCTCAGACTCCTCGGCCGTAAGAAAAATTGCCTGCATCTCGACCTTTTTCTAGGCGTTAACACGGAGTTCAGCGATGCTTAGCCCGGAAGCGATGACTGGAGCTGAGACTGGCTACTTGAGAAGAGCGAACCTTGAGGTGTAGGTGCCATCATCATTTCTGTTGGTAGTGAGCTCGCCGCGCGCGCCGATGTACTTACCTGTTCCGCCGATAACTGCGATGACGATTTTCGTGTTCTTGGTAATCTCCACTTGGCTAGGTGAATAGACACTATTTCCCGTCGCGATGATTTGACCATCGGGCAGGTCGAAGACCAAGTGACGGAGTCGAACCTCTCCTAGGTTGCCCGAAACAGGGGCGACCGACCTAAATGAGCCTGTCACCAGACCAAAGGCCTCGCCGGATGGCTTGGTGACCTTGCCGACGAAGTAGGTCGTCTGTCCGGGAACCCCCCCTGGAGGATTGTCGTATGTGAAATTGACGGGTACTCCCGAAATAAGGGTGATGCGCGTGACATCGTCGCTGTCAGAGTTCACGGCAGACACCACAGCGAAGATTGTCGCCAAGGCTCCAATAATCGCGAGTACGCCGATACATGCCTTAAGGAGTCTCGACTTCATTGTCAACAACCTTTCGGAGAGAAATTGTGAAAAGAAGAGCTTGAAGTCAGGACCGTAGCATGTCTCCTAGTTTGTAAGGTTGACCTGCGCTCCTGATTGCGATGCGCGTGGAAAAAGGCATGGAAGCAGGTAGATGTAGAGAGATGCATTAAAGAAAGACCGAAAAGAAGTTCCGGTCGTCACGCAAGCATCGCTTCGCTCCACTACCGTATAACTACGCAAGCATAAGAGCAGAGGACGCAAATGCCACCCACATCAGAACCCTCAACATCAGACACCGCACAACCAACCGATGCCGACGCACTCCAAGCAGAGGTAACGCGACTTCGCGAGCTTGTTGGGCCCGACGAAGCTGCATACACATCACTGAAGATCGAGCTATGGGCTGCGCGCGACTCAGCATTCGGCGCCGAGATGGCGGCCGGCGAGCTTCGTGGCCAAGTAAAAGTGCTCGAGGGGCAACTCGCACAGGCGAATCGAAACCGACGCTGGATGGTTGAGCGAATCAAGGCTCCTCTGCGCCGCGTTAAGGCGATCCTGCGCTAAAGGTAAAACCCGATGGCTCGCTACTCAATACTCACCCCGGTCTACGATCCGCCTGAAGATGTCCTGCGCGCCTGCCTTGAGTCTGTTGCGCGCCAAACATTTCAAGACTGGGAGCACTGCCTTGTTGACGACGCTTCAACTCAGCCCCACGTAGCGCGCGTGCTTGAGGAGTATGCAGCGAAAGACCGCAGGTTTAAGGTGAAGCGTCGCGCGGCAAATGGCGGAATCATCGCTGCATCCCAGGACGCACTTGAGTTAGCGACCGGAGAGTTCGTCTGCTTGCTCGATCACGATGATTTGTTGACCAAGGACGCGCTATTCGAGGTCGATCTCATAGCAAGCACCGACCCGAGCCTTGATTATTGCTACTCCGATGAGGATTACCTCTCACCCGATGGCAAGTTCATCAATCCATTCCACAAGCCCGACTGGTCCCCCGAGAGATTTCGCTCTCAGATGTATACAGGGCATTTCTCAGTCGCCAGGCGTGATCTAGTTATAGAGGTTGGTGGCTTTAGAACTGGCTACGAAGGCTCACAGGACTACGACTTAGTACTGCGGGTTACCGAGAAGGCGCGCTCTGTGCGCCACGTTGCAAAGATCCTTTACCACTGGCGCATGATGCCCGAGTCAGTGGCGCAGAATGCTGAGGCAAAGCCGTGGGCCTATGAGGCTGGGCGCCGTGCGGTGCAGGATCACTGTGATCGAACCGGGCGCCGCGCAACTGTCGTCGATGGGGTGGTTCCCGGCGTGTATCGCGTGCAGCGCGAGATCGAGGGCGAGCCACTGGTAAGTGTCGTGATTCCAACTCGAGGCTCTAGTGCTCGGGTGTGGGGAGTAGAGCGGTGCTTTATTGTTGAGGCAGTGCGTTCGCTAGTTGAGCGTGCTCGCTACACAAATATTGAGATCATTGTCGTGATGGATGCGCCAGCACCCGCGGGCGTGATCGAGAAACTTGAACGGCTCGCAGGAGATCGTCTCAAAATTGTTTGGTACGACAAGCCCTTCAATTTCTCTGAGAAGGTAAATCTTGGTGCAGCCCATGCAAGTGGGGAACTCATGCTTGTCCTCAATGATGACATCGAGGTAGAGACGCCAGATTTCATCGAGACCATGATCGGATTGATTCAGGAGGGCGATGTTGCGATGGTAGGGGCAAAGCTCCTCTTCGCCGATGGACGCCTCCAGCACGCGGGCCATCTCTACAACCACGACCCATTCCATGCTTACTTTGGATACCCGGCGAATCATCTCGGAGAGTCCTCAGTGCTTGCTTGCCAGCGAGAGACCTCAGGGGTTACCGCTGCGTGCGCGTTGGTCAAAATGTCGATCTGGAACGAAGTAGGCGGATTAACCCCAGAACTAGCAGCGAACTTCAATGATGTAGATCTCTCTCTAAAGATCCGAGCCAAGGGGTACCGCATTCTCTGGACCCCATACGCCGTGCTCTATCACTTCGAGTCAATGACACGAATTCCAACCGTAAACCTCGACGAACTCAAGGTCATGCGAGAACGCTGGGCGACTCCGCTGAAGAATGATCCCTATCACAACCCAAATTTTGAGCCACTGCGCGACGACTGGGTCCTGCGATCCAGGTGATCTCGAACATCACCCAATTTTCCACTTACACCCCTCCGATCCCGCGTAACATCTGATCCGTGAAGCAGGAATTAGTAATCGCATTGGGTGGGGTTGGGCTCGCAGTTTTCGTTCTGCTGATTGCCCGCAAGCATCTCCTTACGCTGCGCTACACAGTCGGCTGGGTAGTACTTGCTGTTGTGATGACCCTCTCCGCTCTGTTAGCGGGATTTGTTGAGCCATTAGCCAACGCGGTCGGCATGACAGCCACTGGAGTGCTGCTTGCATTGGCCTCTGGAACGCTCCTCCTTATCTGCATCCAACTCTCGATCTCGGTCTCCGGTCTCTCTTCACAACTTCGCGAACTTATAGAGGCAAATGCGCTCCTCGCAGCCCGTGTAGAGGAATTGGCAATCGGCGAGGCGCCATCCCAGGAATCCAACGGATGACCGCACGCGACACCCTTGTAGTTGTTCCTGCGTATAACGAGAGCGGAGCCGTTGGCGATGTCGTGCGCGCGCTGATTGATGCAGGGCTTGACTGCGTTGTTGTCGATGATGGCTCCAAGGACAACACTGCAGAGGTAGCGCGCTCGGCTGGTGCGCATGTTGTAGTGCTTCCGCTGAATCTCGGCGTTGGGGGTGCACTTAGATGTGGCTTTCGGTATGCGGTCGATCGTGGATATACGCGCGTTGTGCAGTGCGATGCAGATGGTCAACACCCGCCATCAGAGATTGTCCGCCTTCTAGAGGTGCAGGCACAGGAGAAGGCGCACTTAGTAATTGGGAGCCGATTTGTAGATGGTTCTAGTGATTATGAGATTGGGCGCGCTAGGCGTTTGATGATGCGAGTGCTCTCGGGGATCATCAAGAGGTCCAGTGGGCTGCGATTGAATGACACGACATCGGGATTTCGATGCATCGCAGAGCCGCTACTCAGCGAGTTCTCGGTCTCCTACCCGGTGCATTATCTAGGCGATACTTTTGAGGCCGCTCTTGTTGCAGCCCGTAGCGGATACAGAGTGATCGAGACTCCGATTCATATTCGCGAGCGTCAAGCGGGGAATGCCTCGGCCTCTACGCTCGCAGCGATTCGATTTATTGTTCGCGCGGTAATTGCGACTCTTGCAGGCCTTACTTTTGAGATCCGGTCCTTTGATGAGGTAACTGC
>WLHA01000165.1 GCA_009702955.1 Actinomycetota bacterium | reverse complement strand
TCGATGATTCCTTCGCCATCGCCTGCAATTATCACGGTGCCTTGCACACTCTTCGTGCGCACAATGGATAACGGGGAAGTAACGCGCACAACCGCTACCGGAGGTGGATCGCCTTCATTCGCTGGAAAAGCGAGAGCCTGCTCATCAATTTGAGGGAAAAATGCAGCTCCAGGAATTTTGGATCCAAACGCCTGAGGAGCCTCCAAGCCGCTCTGCGGCGCCTTGAATTCGCGCCAAACTTGGCGTGGTCTAATCAAGTTGTATCGGTCCGTCTGCAGATCGTTACGAACCACAATCTCGTCAACACCGAGAAGGCGGGCGAACGGTGCGGTAACAACTGATTCGTAGAGACCCTCCTGAAGGCGACGATCATAGGCATTCAATAGATCAGCAGAGGCTGGGGTTCCGTAAGGGATCAGTTCGCGCGCTACGTACGGGCGATCTATCAGCCCAGGTGTAATTGGATCAACGGTACTGCCCCATCGATAAGAACCGAAATCAGATCCGGGGAGTTCCAGCACTCTTGAGTCGAGGGAGCCTTTATTCACCTCCGCTAGTGCATCTGACCAATACTTTGGAATCTGCTCCGAGCGTTGCAGATTCTTCCCATAGAAAGTGCCCTGCCAGAGTGCAGGCAAATTCGCTATAACTAATACGCCGATCAGCGCGACGGATATCACCCCAAGTTTGCCGCGTCCTCGAGCGCTATATGCCCGATAGCCAGCGGAGACTCCAAGTGCCAAGAACACCGAGAAGGCAAGAACCACTAGTGGAGTTGCTCTACCTGTACTGCGCAGTGCTAGCCCGAGAGACGAGGAAGTAGCAAAGAGTTTGAGCACCCCTCCAAGCGGGGAGGGATCGTCAAACGAATACGCACCTATACCAATGGTGGCACCAACAAATGCGAGCAGAACAAAGTAAGAGCGGTGCCGCCACCTGATGCATGTCGCGCAGAGAAGTGCGAGCGCAGGCACAGCAAACGAGATCGCGATATGGGTGACGCTCTGCGTATATGGAAGAGCCGATTCAATCCAAGGACCAATCTTGTCCTGTCCGTATAAGAACCAGTAGCCGAGTCCGCGTAGAACCTCGGGCGCAGTAGATGTTTTGGCAACAGTTCGAACTGTTTCGGTAAATTTGAGAATATCAATTCCATAATTACCTTGAGCCCAAAGCCCTGAGAGCCACCAAAGTGACGCCGTAGCGGTTAGAACTCCGATGCGCGCTAGGGCGGCAAACATGCGCTTTGCCGAGACCTCTTTGCTGCCCCACACAGCCCAAGGCAGCCATAGCGCTGGAGCAACACCGGCAAAAATTAACGATGTTGCGTTGACTCCCCCAACAATCTGGACTGTGATCGCGATGAGCGCCGGGTATCTCCAACCGCCCTTTCGCAACGCCAAGATGGTGAACGCCAGTAGCCATGGAAGGCCAGCCCAGGGCAAGAGAATTACAGATATACGCGCTGCATAATCAAGCAAATATGGGCTGAGCATGAATGCCAAGGCCCCTACCACGGCTCCAGGCCCTCTTACATCGAGAGTTCGGAAGAGGTAGAGCATGCCTAGCCCTGCTGCGAAAATGATCGTGCCGAGCCAGATTCTCTGTGTCACTGCGCCGGAGGCACCGAGCGCATTTAGCACCCAATAAAAGGGGCCCATCGGGAACAGGTATCCAATGTTTTGGTGAGTAACCGTTCCAAGCCCGATATTGGGGTCCCACATACTCCAAGCGCGCTCCATGAGGCGACCAACGTCTAGCGAAAGATAGGACTTAGTGTCTGCTGCTACACGCCCCGGGTCAGAGAGCAAAACTGGAATGTAAGAGAGAGCTGCAAGCAGCGCGTAGCCCCCGAACCTGCTGAGCACGCCCGGCCTAGATCGAGCGGAGCCCTCTCCTATTGCTCTGGGATCTCTGCTCGAAATTTCGGCCGCTGACACGGGCTAGAAACTAGCCCTGAAAGCGAGCAAACCCGTGTCAGAGCACCCTTAGAAGAGGCCCAGAAACGGGTTAAACCTCTAATCCTTCTGCGCGCTCTTTCGCCTCGTTGCTTCGTTGGCTAGAACCTCAAGGGTGCCGTATGCCGTGCTCTCCCATGTAAGCCGCGAAGCATTCTCGAGTGCACCCTCGGAGAGCCGAACTCTCAGACCTTCGTCGCTAATCACTCGATCTAGGGCATCGACCAGATCCTCCCGACTCTTCCCGAGAAGACCGCTGGCTCCGTCCTTCACCGCATCCGAGTGGCCAGCAATATTTGTGGCCACAGCGGGGGTTCCACAGGCTGCTGCCTCCGTGATGGTCATCCCCCAGCCTTCCCGGGCGCTGACGCTCGCGAGTACCCAAGCTCTCCGATAGAGCGAGATCAACGCGTCGTCGTTCACTCGTCCCAGCAGTGAGATCCATCCGTCAGCCCCTGCGCTCTTGATCTGTGCTTCAAGCGCATCGCGCTCGTAGCCCTCGCCAGCGATGACGGCCTCAAGATCGGGTTGTCTCTCCTTAAGTGCAATCAAAACCTCGACGAGCAGATCAAATCGCTTCACCGGCACAAGTCGACCAACGGCTACGACAAGCGGTCGTATTGACTTCTCTCCACCCGCAGAGAACTTCGTGTCTACGCCTGGCGGAACAACATGGACCATTCGATCCTTAAAACCGAGTTCATGAACGAGTTCACTCTTAGAAGAATCCGAGAGCGTGATGATTGGAGTACGCCGATAGAACTTCGGAGCGATGCTCGACTCGAGCGCTCTCCCGATACCAGCTATGCGAGGTGGGAGAGTCATATTCCACATGTCAGCGTGCACGTGGTGAAACCAAGTGACATTTGGCGTCCGCGCCCATACCGGAGAGAAGAAAGGCATCCCGTTCCAGATCTCCACCAAACCGTCGCGCCCTCCATGCCAACCCATCATCTCGCTAAAGGATGCGCGCGGAAATACCATGTAGCGGCCGGCCTTGCGGATTACCCGGTAACCATCGCGCCAAGCCACTTGAGGCTTCCCGGCAGCGAAAGATGTGCGCATGGTGACATCAATACCTGCGCTAGCCCAGAGCTCGGCGACCCTTGCTGCGTGTACCTCCGAACCTCCTGCCTCCGGGTCCTCAAGGTCCCGCCAGGCGAGCATGCTCACCCGCTCCAAAGAGGCCGAGCGCGCCAATTCGGTCATCGAAGCAACTATTGAGCCTCTATCGGACTGCTCCATAAATTCAGATCGCTCCATAAATTCAGATTGCTCCACAAATTCTCCCCCCTCATACCTAAAACCAGCGCCGGCCATTAGTCTACGAACGCTCGATTGTGGGGCCCGAACTTCACTCCCCACAACTTCACTCCCCGCATCTTCACTACCCATAGACGATTAATCGCCAAACACACGGAGCAGGTTCTGAGACTCACTGGAGAACGACCAATGGAGGGGAGCACGCCAGACTCCCTCCTTGCACTACACGAAGCTGGATACCGCGAGGTCGCTGCTCGACTCAGTGGAGCGCTAGTACTCGATGTCGGGTGCGGCGTCGGAGACGAGAGCGTCACCTTGGCCTCCGAGGGTAGGCGGCTAATCGGAATTGACTACAGCGCTGATACCGCGATCCTCGCAGCCCGCGAATGGGGCGCTACCTCAAATCGTGGAACTCAAATCACGACTGCATGTATGGATGGCGGGAGCCTTGGTTTCGCAGATGCGAGCTTTGACTCGGTCTGCTCTTCTCACATAATTGAACACTTCACTGATCCTGAGAGGCACGTAGCCGAGATCGCGCGAGTCTGCTCAGATACAGGTTCGGTCTTCGTGCTCACACCGAACAAGCCGGCTGATTTTGAGAATCCTTTCCATGTATATATGTTCGAGAAGCCTCAGTTGTTCTCAATGCTGCGTTTGTTCTTCGAGGAAGTAGAGGTACTAGGCCTCGTTGGAGACTCTGAGTTTCAGGCCGATTTCGCGACGCGGCGCGCTAGCGGTGACCGGATACTGAAGTTGGATTTTCTGAATCTACGCAGATTTCTACCCCGCAAAGCATATGTATGGATCTATGAACACGCTCTTCCCCTTGTCTATAGAGTTCTTGGTTCAAGAGTTAGCGGTGTCGGTTCTGGTTTAGATCACACACATCTATCAATCTCGACAGAGATAGACGACAAGACCCCCGTTCTATTTGCAGTCGCTAAGCGCCCGCGTCGACCCGTGCAGTCCGAGGCCTAGAGGCTCTAGATGGTGAGCAACAGAAACGGTGCATCATCACCAAACTCACCACCAAACCTAGATACATCTTCGTATCAAAAGGCATGCAAGCGGTGAAGACGATTGAGCAGAACGACGCGGTAGAACCAAACACGAATATCAGTCGGCGCTCACACACTGGCGCATGGGTCGTTGCAGTCATACTCATTCTTGTATATGCACTTCCCTTGCGAGGGCTACTGCGCAGTCAAGGCCCTCCCATGGAGGAAGGGTTCATGCTTGCTTTTCCGGAGTTTGT